>JAGVHG010000143.1 GCA_020056715.1 Phycisphaerae bacterium
AATTCGCGACTCCATTACGGACAATACGTACGGACTATAGGGGATGGACAGGGTTTACTCGTTACGATCGACTATGCAGCAGGAACGTCTAAACGCCGTAGGACAGGCCCCCCGGTTGGTCAAGAGACCACCCGGAAAGCCTGTCCCACTGAGATCTGAAAAACTTCCTTGCCGCGCTGCAATTCCCGTCGCATGGACGGAGCGGCGATTCCTCCATCTCCACGCCATTGTGGCAACTATTGCACGCGTATTGACCCGTCACCCAGGGGTAGGAGTACGGCCCTGTCGGCGTGAACTGACTCGTCGTTGTCAGACGCATTCCCCGCAGGCTCGCGACCAGACAAAGAAACCGGCCCCGCGATCATTGCTGACCGCAGGGCCGGTTGTTGATACGATCTGAACTTCCTACCGCCTGATCCACCGACCTCTCGCCGCGTCCGAGCGCTTCTTTTCCTTACTCCATTCGAACAATCGCGGAGCGGGGTCAGCCGCTAATCACACTCACGGCGCCGTATACCGCGGCGACCATGCCGGCGGAGGCGTCGGCTCGGTCAGCTTGATGTATGAAACCTGGAGCAAGCCAACCGCATATCCGGTGTTCTTCACGCCTAAGTCGCCGCTGTTGTCCACAAACTCCCAGTTCCAAATGGCATTCTTCACCAGGATGCGGTCCGCCACCAATACCGCGTTGAGGTCCCAGTATGGATGGCCAGAAAGTTGAATCGCGCCCTTTGCCTGTAACTGAGCGAGCACCGAAGCCAACAGCCCGCTGACCTCGTCCTGGACGCCCTCGACCGCCCCGTCGCCGTCGTAATCGCCGCCCGCGGGTCGATTGACGGTGGTCAGCCCGGTATGACATCCACCGCACGCATTTGCGGCGTTCTCGAATCCGGATTCGTGATCCTTCAGTCGGAACGAGTGACCGCCCACTTTCCCAACCTCAGGCCCCGACGTCGGCCCAGGCGCCATGTGGCACGTCGTACAGTCGATTGCCGGATTCGTCGTGTGGTTGGAGCTCTGCAATGTATATCCAAACGTCACACCGTTAACGCCCTCCAGCATAACACCCCCTAACAGATAGTGAGGCGTGCTTAACGAAGGAGTCGTGTTTTGCACAGGAGGACCGGTCCGGCCGTTGTGGCAGGCCATACACGTTGCCCCCGCCCCTACGCCGCTGAACACTTGTCCGGTGGGCAGCCTTACGGTATCGTAAATCCTGAGCAGCTTCCCGTCCTGGGACTCCCCGTGTGTGGCGTGGCACACCAAGCAGTCGATCACCCGCAAACTCCCGCGATGCGTCGAATTGACCACCGTGCCGTCGGGATAGTCTCTCGAATAGTCAATGAAACCGTTGCCTGAATGGCACTGTCGGCAGGTCGCTCGGTCGGAGCAGCTTCCCGCGCCAGGGCCGCTACAGCACGGCTCCGGTACTCCGGCGCCCGTGCACATAGCCTGCGGGAGAGTGCAGGTTCCGGTTCCATTCCCGGTGCAGCAAGCCAGCGGCGTTCCGGCACCGGTACAAACCGCCGCGGATGCGGACGCGGCCGTTCCCGCGCCATCACCGGTACAATAGGCGTACGGCGTTCCCGGCCCCGTGCACAGCCAGTTGTTGCCCATGCTCCAGTCATAGTGTGACCACGGGTCGGCCTGCGTGTCGGCGTGCCCGATGGTGCTCCACTCCGCCGCGATGTCCATGTGACATTCGCCGCACAGTGTGGGATCCATCACCGTCATCCGCTTGCGTGCATAATTCGTCGGCGTCCCGCCTTGCGACGCCATATGGTCCTCGCCATGGTAGATTTCTTCGCGCATGAACTTGACCTTCGGCGCACACTCTGAGTTGTTCTTGCACACCGAACCGTTGAAGGGCCCGGCCTCACAGACTCCGCTCACGCAAGCGCCAACGGGTCGGTTTTCGTGCGGATCGTGACAGGTTCCGCAGCGAATCTTCCCGCTGTCCAAATGGAGAAGCAGGTCGCTGTTCACGCAAGTTCCCGTACCCGCTCCGGTACAGCACTCCCACGGCGTTCCGGGGCCCGTACACGCTGCGTTCCTCTGGGCACCTGTCAAAGGTCCGTTGGACACTCCCGCATCAGCCGCTTCGTCCCAGGGGTGCGAGTTTTCCAGACTGCCCGCGCCGATCGAGGCGCTCCCGGCGATCTTGCCAGCGGAGTGACACGACTGGCAAAGGTTCTCCTGCCCCAAAGCCGTCAACATGCCGCCCGGCGCCCCGTCCATCGAATGGCACCGACCGCAACGGTTGGCGATGTCGGTGATATGCGGCGGAACCAGCGCATCATGGGTAGCAACTTGGGAAGCAACTTGCGGCACGTCGTTCAGGAAGTCTTCGACCGTTCCAGCTCCGAAGCGAGTCACGGCGATCTCCAGATCGTCCACATTGATCACCCGGTCCCGATTAAAATCGAGATCCTCGCGGAACTCACCGGCGTTCATCACCGCGACGATTTCCGCCGGGTTATCCGGCATCTGCGGTACGCCAGCACGAACCGGAGCCGAGCCGTCGCTACGGTCCACCACCCGCTTCCACTGCTCTTTGGCAGCGCGTCCATCAGTCTCCTGCGGCTCTGATGGACCGGTCGCGGCTGTTGCGGAGGCCCCAGTGCATGTAACACCATATACTTGGACCTCTCCGTTGTTGGTGTCGGCGACATACAACTTGCCGCTGTTGATCATGATATCGCACGGCACGCGCAACTGTCCGGCGCCGGTTCCATAGCCGACGGATGGGGTGTGCAGCGTGTTGAGCTCCTTGCCAGCGCTGCTGAAAGCGCGAACCGTACCCATCAGCGCATCCGCCACGTAGTAGTTCCCGCAAGCGTCGACGGCCAGCCCCTCGCTTCGGGCGAACCACGCCACCTCAGTGGCGGGCAGATACATGATGCGATAGCCAAACTTGAAGAAGAATATGCCGGTCGTATTGAAGACCTGCACGCGGAAGTTGTCCACGTCGGTGACAACGACGCGATCGAGAACCGGATCAATGGCGATTGCCTGGGGGGACTCGAACTGCCCCAACCCCGGACCCTCCATGCCCCACGACCGGGCCAGCGTCCAAGTGGCCGGCGCGCTCTCGACGAACACCAGCACGCGGTTGGAACCGCTGTCCACGGTGTAGAGTTCGTTGCTAGCTGAGCTGAAAGCGAGGTCATTCGGGCCGGTCAGGGTCAGCGGAGCCGGATCCACCTTGTACAAAAAGGCGAACGCCGCGCTGTACACGCCGATCGTCCCGTCATTGCGGGATATGAAAATCCGTCCGTCCGTATGTACGGCGATGCCGATCGCGCCTTCGGCAATTGCGTGCGTTCCGACCAGCACTCCGGCCGCGTCGTACTCGGCAAAGAGTTTCATCGGCGGATCGGTAACGTAGGTGCCGCCGCCAGGTGTTGGCGCCAACCTTGCCGGATATGCCAGCCCGGTTGATATCGTACTCTGATAGGTGACGTTAGAAGTTTGTCCGACGACTGCTGTCGCAAGCGCAATTGCGACGAAGCTTTCCATAACCATTGCCATTTCTCCCTTCGCTCGGTTCGGTCTATCCACAAGCAGCCGGCGCGGACTCACTCCAAACCGTTACCGGCATACCTGACGCTATTGTCGAAAAACACTGCAAGCCGCGTTCCACTTGGTTCCGAAACCAGGGTTGCCCCATAAAAGGAGTGAGTACGCCGCTGTAGAGGACTCGTAATGCGACCGTCTTGAGGCCAACGACAGCCCCAACGCCCCTAAGCGTTGGGGCGACGGAATAGTGCGTACAGCACGAAACCGGTACCGGCGACCCCATGTTTCTCGTTTACGAGAATCGCAAACTTCCTAATCTTGGTTCTGATAATGGCTACTGGGGCACGCAACCCAGCCTACAACAGAGGCGGTTCAACCGGACGTCTATAAAGATACGAGCCTCCGAACAGGGTCATCTCTGTGACAAAAACGGACGGACTCCCAGAAATATTACACAGTCGCTACAGGAGATTCGCCGGGTGGGCGTAGACTTGCACGCTGGCGGGTAGTGCGGGAAAACGCGCCATCCCGCGTAAACGAAAGGTCAACGTCACAAAACCGGCGGCTGTGCCTTGAGTCCGTTGACGTTAAACTCGCAGCAGACACAGCGTTCAGCCGGCGCACGCTGTGTCACCCCACCCCTGAAAACCGATCGACTCGCGCAGTGCCTACGGCACGTGGCATGCGCTGCAATCGACGCCTGCGCCGGTCCCCCGGGTATAGTCCTTCGGTGTATGATCTTTGCCGTGGCAGGTCAAATAGCAGTTCCCCCGCGTGTTGTTGTTGGTGAACACGAACGCCGTGCTCTCATTGCGTCCACTTCCAAGCTGGATATCGTACGCTCCGCTTTGCACGGAAAACGCGAAGTTGATCAGCCCCGGCTCGCCTGCGTCGAACGTAGCGTGGGCGTCGTGGCAGATGATACAGGGCGCTTTCTCGCCGCTCACGTGCTTCTTGTGAAGGTCGCTAAAACGGTTGTTGTTGCTGACGATGGCGGTCGCGTTGTGGCACAGCCAGCATGCGGCATAGTCGGACGCGGCGTAGTTGTTGTTGTCCGTGACGATATACTCGCCACGCAGCATGGCGATCGACGCGGAGCCGTGGTCTTCGTGACAGTGCCGGCAGGTGTTTCCGCCCAACTGGGTTGCGTGTGTCGTCCCGACAAACGCCGATTTGTTGAAACCGGTCCCCGAAGATGTCGCCGGGAAGGCGACGCCTGGCGGTGGAGCGCCGTCGTGGCAGGCCAGGCAGAACGCCGGTCCGCCCGCCGTCCACACGCCGCCCGTGTCCGGGTCGATCAGCGTCCTGGCGGCGCTGGCCTTGTGCGGGTCGTGGCAGTTTCGGCATTCGATCCTCGATCCGTCCACCTGGTCCAGAGCGCTGACTTTGTGGTGCGTCAACCGCCCGAACATCGACTGGATATTCGTAGTCGCCGGGCCGTTCGCGTCGTGGCACGAATAGCACATGCCTTCCTCCTCACGGAGAGGATCGCCGGGGACCTGCGGCTGCGAGGCATTCGCCGGGGCCAGCAGCGTCCGCTTGGCTGATCCGTGGCCCGTGCTGTGACAACCGAAGGTCTCCCCGTCGCCCATGCAGGTCATCGAGGCCACGCGGTGCGATGCATTGTTCCATATTGTCGCATCGATCGCCGCGGGTATGATCCCATCCGCGAAGGGAGCCCTGCCGCCCGCGGCGTTACTGTCGTGGCAGGCCAGGCAGAACGGTTCCAGCTTCGCTGCTTCGGCCGAACTGACCTTCGGATCGCCCGTCAGAACGACGGTTCGGGCCAGGTTCATGGGATCATCCGCGTTCTTGAGTCGTACGTGGCCCTGCTGGTGCGCGCTCATGTCGTGACACGCCAGGCAGTCGGCATCGACCACCGCCGCCCCATGCACGTGATGGCTGGATAAGCTGAACTCCCCGACAACCGCTCTCCGGACGCCCTGCGCGCTGCTGTGGCAGCCGATGCAACTCGTCCCGCCTGCGGGAATGAAACCCGCCGCGTGGGTGTGACACGCCGTGCAGTCCACCCCGTTGTTGTG
>JAGVHG010000062.1 GCA_020056715.1 Phycisphaerae bacterium
AAATATCTTTAATGTACGTGGCTACATTTGAAATGCAAAACACCCCCCAACCTCAGGCCAATCAACTACTTACGTCATCGCCTATGCGGGAAGTTGCGTCTAGAGTACTTATTGACGGCATAGTGGCTTTAATCTTAATCGCATGGTTCGCAACCGGCTAGGATCCAGAACTCGGCTTGCGCCGCCCTATGGCTGCCGCGTGCGGGTCTTGGGCTTCACGGGCTGCACTGGCTGAACAGGCTGCTGCGGGTCCGCCGGCACCGATGCCCGCTTCATCTCCGCTAAGTCGATACCTTGAACCAGCTCAATCTGGTGGCGGCTGCCGTCGAAGCGGTAAACGATTATTTTATCGGTCGATGAATCGATTACGTAAACGAGTTCTTCATCGTTCTGGGAGAGGCTTCCGACCGTTACGATGTACCCGCCTCCGGATGTGGTCATACCGTCTGCTAGGGCCTCATTTGATCGGGAATGAACCAGTATAACGCCGACGAGTAGGATCGTCGCCGTGGTTGACAAGATTCCGATGGCGAAGTTTTTTGAATCCATATCCTGATCCTGCTAGAGCCGGAGGCCGTTTTTCACTTGCCGAAATCTTTCTTCAAATCCCGCGGCTCGGTCTGCGCAAGCTGCTTGCTTTGAGGCAGCCCGGGATAAAACGCGTGGAGTTTATGGGCCGCGGGATCCAGAACGTAGAGCACGTCGTACGATTGACTCGCAGGCTTGGCCGTCACGCACACGTACTCGCCGCCGCGCCCGCCCGGTTGGGCATACGCAATCGGCAGGGAAAAACACACCGACAGCAGCGCCGCCAAGAGGCACAGATTCGCTACGATGAGGGCGGTGATCGCCGACCGTTTGGTTGCCGGCCTGGTTTCTATAGAGTCGCACATTTAGATGTATTCCCTAGTTCAAATGAGACCGTTTTGGATTCAAGAACGCCGTCACGCAAATGACCACGGCGATGCCCGCTGCGATGACCCAGGGCAGGAATCCGCCGTCGCCCTCGGGGGGCCTGGTCGGCTTTTGCGCCCATGCCGTCAGCGCCGATCCATGAACGATTACCGCCGCGAGAACCGTTTGTAACCCTGCGTGTTTCATTAGCGACTCCGAGCGTCCGATCGTCGACCGATCGGCTTCATCAACCAACATTATAGTAGCCGGGGCACCGTTGTCGATCGCCCAAACCTAAATCACTCCGTTTGCACCGGGCTGACCAACGACCGAAACGCATTACGGGGCACCGTTACCGTGTCCCATTTCGGCGACCGCTGTCGGGCATGAGCCGCGTAATCCGAGGCCGAAACCCACACGAACGCATAGCTCAGGTTTCGGAAAACGTGGATTTCCGAGGTCGGCTCACGCACCGGCATGCCCACCAACCAATACACGAAAACCAGCACCGGGTCGAACCCCGCCCCGAATACGCCCTCCCAGCGGCGTAACCCGTCCAGGTCTTCGCGGGTGACCCAGTTCTCCCAGTAGTGCCGACCGCCTTTTGTTTCGTAGGGAAATTTGCGACCTTTCACATCCACCAGCCAAGCCGTCTTGCCCGGCGGATAGATCAGGAAATCGAACGATTTCACCCGCGACCCGTCGAAAATCGCTTTTTTCTGTTCGTCGACCGCGACATACGGCCAACCCCGCGACCGCACGTAGTCTTCGAACGCCGCTTCGTAATGGATGTGCCGTCGCGCCATTCAGCCCGCCGTTATACACCACCGCTAGGGAGTGTTCAAGGTCTGTGACACCACATGTCGCTGCCCACCGAGATCATGAATCGTGAACTCGACGTCCGTAGTACCTGTCGGGTTCAACTGTCCTCCCGTCGGGCGGTATTCCACGCGATAGTACCCGTCGGACTCAGGACCGCCAATTTTAAAACCCGGTCGCCCCGGCTTGTCCACATAGATAGGCCCGCCGCCGCCGTCGAGGCATTGAATACGAAGCACTCCGCTTTCGGGATCCAGGTCATCGGCCGGTCGGGCGATCTTCATGTCCAAGGTGGTCTGATAGATTGTCAACTGCACCGCGTCCCCGGTAACTTTGCGGTCCGGCTGGGCATACGGGCTGTCCGCCTTCACCCACCGGCTGCCGATCTTCATGAAATCCCGACTATCGCGCTGCTGGAAGGCGGTGGCCGTCACCTTGAGCTTCTCGCCGGCGCGGACGCGGTCCAATGTATAGCTGAATCGAAAGTGCCCTTTCGCGTCCGGCTCGGCTTCCACTCGATCGCCGCCGATCATGGCCACGCAATAATCCGCGATACCAGTGGGACCCACGAATCGGCCACTCCAGTCGGTCAACACAAAGTCAAAGTGAACCTGCTCCCCGACGTGCGCCGACTGCGTCGATGCCGTGGACCATCGCTGTTGCGGCGGACGAGGGCCGGTGCTCGTCGCCAAAGACGCCGACACACACCCGCCAAGCCCGGTCGCGGCGGTCGCGAGCACCGCCGCGGTGACCGCCCTTCCCGCACCGCGCATCCTATCGCTCCTCGCTGGTGCTCTGTCAGCCGCCGATTTACCAGACTGGGTGCGAGAGCGGATTTTAGCACCAGCCGCTATTGCTTCATGCGCCCTATCCACACACCGCAACCTGTTCGAACGAGAACTGCACCCGGTATGCTAGCAGCGTTAGATTTGGTATCGCTGCCGCCGCATACCGCACGCCTTCTGGGAAACCGCTGGCAATCAAGATCCCCCGCGCTGGCTTTCCTTCCTTCCTCGTATACCACCCGAGATAGCGGGCGATCTGCCCGATGGCAGAGTCCTTTGCGTCGCCGGCTTTAACCTCGATGACTACTCGGACCCCCTTCTGATCCTCCGCGAGAATGTCGATGCGACCGACATCAGTGCTCATCTGGCGACCGAGTAGCGTGAGCCCTGTCTCGATGGCATCGAGGTCATGTACTAGATGGTCTTCGAGATCGCGCTCCAGGCTTATTGAGGTTTCCGCCAACTCCTCGATGTTGGATACTTCGTCGTCACTCTTGGAGGGTGCCCATATGTTCGGTCCGTGCACCGCTTCGGAGTAAAGCTCGACCGTCCCATCGTCATTGCGGTACAAAAACTTCGGGGCGGATGGGACGTTCTTGTACGCTCCAGGGTTGTTGACAAGGAAGTCGTACGTGATGCCTTGTTGAATGGTAGATGCTTTCCACTGACCAAGAAACTCGTCATTGATGTGGCGCTTTATCTGGTCCGGCGTGACCTTTACACCCACGGATTCGACAAAGGCTCGAATGGCTTGGTGCAATGGCATCATCGTTTATGCTCCCCGCAAAACATGTGAAAGGGCTGATGGTATCGAACAATTATTAGGCTGAACGGCATAAAACTCGGGTCGAGTAGGGCCGGTCCCTGGGAACGGCCTTCACCATTATCGTGCAGCGGCCGGTCGATGACCTGCCCGACTACCCGCCACGTGCGCGAACCGCGAATGGTAAAGGCAGGTGCGAGCACCTGCCATACGGCGCTGAATCATCATCGCGCCGCCTTGCTCCGCACGGGCTGATGGACCTCGGTCCAGATGATCTCTTCTTTCATCTGGTTGATCAGCTTCTTCAAGGATTGCATGGACATTTCGCGCAGCTCCTCATCGCCGCCGGTTTCTTTTTCGTGAGCCTCGTGCAAGCGTTCCAGATCGGTGAGCTTGCGCCGCGTGTTGGCCAACTCGACATCGTTCAGCGTTCGTCTCAGCCGCCGCGCGGGCTGCCCGTTCTGGGAGCGAGCGATTTCTTCCTTGAACTGATTGATGTATTTTTTCAGAGATTGCATGGTCAACTCGCGGACGTGCCCGTCCTCGGCGGTGTCGTTCCGCAGAGATTCGTAGCGCGCCTCCAACCGGGCAAGCTTGGCCCGCGTGTTGGCGAGTTCGATGTCGTACTTGAGGATCATGGAATGACCTCGATCATGCCCTTGGACGTACCGAACCGGTCCTCGGCAAACACCTCGCCGATGAATTCATCGAAGTCCGGCTGCCGAGCGAACGCGATGTCGAGAAAGGGCAGGCCCGCTCTCAATCCCGCTTCCGCGATGGCGTCCGCCGGATAGCCGCCGCCGATCAGCAGAACGCAGTCCACGTCGTTCGGTTCCATTATATCGGTGACGAAGCTGCCGTTCAAGACGATCCGCTGGACGCCTGCGCGGACCGCGAGATCGACCATCCAGCGCACGGAATCCATCTGCACGCGGCGAAGCTCCGACTGACGGCCGAACCGTGCCTCGACCTCTCCGAGCGCTGCCGGGTGAACCCCGGGCGGAAGGCAGCCGGAATCGTCGAAGGGTGGAATCACTCAGTTCTCTTGCTCGGCGCCGCGAATGGTCCTCTGTGATTCCCAGTTCCACAAGACCAGAAACGCTCCGCAAACGACAAGGATGGTCATTTCAGCTCGTCAACGCAACGAGGACGGAGCGCTTTGCTGATTTCCTCTTGGCCGGTCTTGCCCGGCGGCGTGGTCCCTGCTCGCCGGCCGGTTCCAGCTTCCGGCCGGTCTTTTGCAGGTAATACTCGTCGATCTGTTGCGGGTGAGTAAAAAGGTTGTCGTATTCATAAGTTCCGCCGGCGTAGTCGCACTCGCCGGGTTCGTACTCGCGGCAAATCTCCGGGCGCGACTCGTAAATGCCGCAGCGGTTGTCCGCCGCCAGGTTCTTGCACCGCGTCTGAAACTGGACGTACCAATCCCCCTCTTCGACGAACACCGTGACACCCTGGTGCATGAGATACCAGCGGATGTCATCGTAGTCTCTCGCCGTGGTCGGCTTATCGAGCGGCAGCGCGATGTAGCGACAGCACGCGGCCAGACAGTGTTCACAAAGAAGAGAGCCCATACCTGATCCTCGAAGCCGGTCTTGTCAGCCCAACCCGTTCCCAGGATTATATGGACGAGCGTTTCGTAGGGCCAACGCCGGGTTTGCGATCAGTGATGGCGATGCGGGAATGAGAATCATCGGCGGCACATGGCGATCTCGTCGTCTAGTCCGGCCGGAGACGGACTCCACCAGGCCGATGCCCGACCGCGTCAAGCAAGCCATCTTCGACATGTTGGCGTCGCGCTACGATAGCCCCGGTGCGTTGCCGCCGTTATTCGTCGCCGACGTCTTCGCCGGCGGCGGCTCGATGGGGTTGGAAGCGCTCTCCCGCGGAGCGGCCTTTTGCAGCTTCTTCGAGCGTGATCTCAAGGCGCTCGAAGCCCTCCGCGGTAACATCGAGTCGCTCGGCGCGGGGCCGAATTCGCGCGTCGTTGCCGGAGACGCTTGGCGGGCTTCGATGGCTATGCCAACAAAGTTGGTGCGAGAAGGGATTCTCGCACCAACCGCGATTCTCGCACCAGCCGCCCTCATTTTCCTCGACCCCCCTTACAAGGACTGCGAGGATACCACCGAACGCGGCCAAGTTTATCGATTTCTTCGCAAGCTCGGTGACTCCCCCGCCGTTGGATCCCTTGTGGTTCTGCATCATCCCGCCGGTACGCGGTTCGTGGCTGGTGCGAGAATCCATTCTCGCACCAACTCGGATGATCCCTGGCAAGTTGCCGAGGAACGCCGCATCGGTTCCAATGCGGTCACGTTTTTTGCATCATGAATCCGAAACCTCACACGGCCGGGCAAGCCGCCCTCCAGATCGTCAAGAAGCTCCGCTCTGACGGACATGTAGCCCTTCTGGCCGGGGGCTGCGTAAGAGACATGCTTCTCGACCGAACGCCCAAAGACTACGATGTCGCCACCGACGCCAAACCGGCCCGCGTACAGGAGCTTTTCCCCCGGGCGCGGCTCGTCGGCGCGAAATTCGGGGTCGTGCTGGTCCGCAAGTCGGGCTTTGATACCGAGGTCGCCACATTCCGCTCCGACGGACCCTACTCCGACGGCCGGCACCCCGACGCGGTCACTTTCGGCACCGAGATCGAAGATGCCCGTCGGCGCGACTTCACCATCAACGGGCTGTTCTTCGATCCGCTCGACGACCGCGTGATCGACTACGTCGGCGGCCGAGACGACCTCGCCGCCGCGGTGATCCGGACCATAGGCGACCCCGACCATCGCTTTTCTGAGGACCACTTACGAATGCTCCGCGCGGTCCGTCTGGCCGCCCGGCTGGGCTTTACCATCGAACCGCAGACCGCAAATGCCATCGAGCGTTTAGCGCCGAATCTGAAAGTGATCAGCGCTGAGCGAATCTGGCGGGAACTAGAGGAAATCCTCACCGCCCCCACTCGCGCCGCCGGCTGGTCGCTACTCGTTCAGTTGGGTTTGTGCGATCACCTTGCGACCGGCCTGCTGGTGCGAGAATCCCTTCTCGCACCAACTCTGCGTCCGGATTCCGCAATCCAGCGCCGTCTGACCGCCCTTCCCGCCTCGCCGATCGACCCAGCCTTAGCCCTCGCTGTATTGTTGTGCGATGGCGGAGTCGCTGCCGCGAAGGACGTCTGTCGCGCGTTACGCCTGAGCAATCGCTTGACGCAGGCCGTCGTCTGGCTGGTGGGTTCGTTGCCGATGCTCCGCACAGAGTCCGACCTCGAACTGGCCGACTTGAAGATTCTGATGGCCGAGCCGAATTGGCCGCAGCTTGTCGAGCTTCTCCGCGTCGACCTAATCGCAACTGCCGCCTATCCGGCTCCGTATGAGTACGTTTGTCGACGGGCGGAGGCCATCGACTCCGCCGATGTAGCCCCCCCACCGCTTCTTTCCGGCGACGATCTGGCCGCTATGGGAATGCCGCCCGGTCCGAGATTCGGTGAGATTCTAAATACTATCTATCGCGCGCAGCTCAATACGAAAATCACAACCCGCGACGAGGCAAACATCATGGCAGGTGAACTCATGATGTCGTGAAGGGTTCGCACAACAACGTAAGACAGCGCTGAACGGCGGACGCGAGGCTATTCTTTATTCCCAGCGGCGGATGACGATACAGGCGTTATGACCCCCAAAGCCGAAAGAATTGCTCATTCCCACCCGAATTTTCCGATCTCGCGCGACCTTGGGGCAGTAATCCAGGTCGCAGCCATCTCCGGGATGGTCCAAGTTGATTGTCGGGGGCACGACAGAGTTCTTGGCCGCTAGGATCGTGGCGATGATCTCCAGCCCCCCGCTCGCCCCCAGGGAATGCCCGATCGCACTTTTCGTACTGCTTACGACCACCTTTTTGGCCCAGTCGCCGAACACTCGTTTGATCGCAATTGTTTCCGCCACGTCGCCCAACGGCGTGGAGGTTCCGTGGGCATTGATGTAGTCAACTTGATCGGGGGAAATCTTGGCGTCTTGGATAGCCAGGCTCATGGCCGCCGCCGCCCCCTCACCGCTCTCCGACGGTTGGGCGATGTGGTCCGCGTCGGAGGTGGACGCAAAGCCGATCACTTCGGCGAAGATCGGCGCCCCGCGACGCTTGGCGTGCTCCAACTCCTCGAAGACCAGCGCCCCCGCTCCCTCCGCCAGGACGAACCCGTCACGGTCCCGGTCGAACGGTCGGCTGGCTCGCGTGGGATCATCATTGCGGGTGCTCAACGCTTTCATGGCCGCGAACGCCGCCAGTGCCAGGGGAGTCACCGCCGCTTCCGATCCCCCGGTAAACACCACATCCGCCTCGCCGTGGCCGATGTGCCGCATCGCCTCCCCCATGGCGTTGGTCGCCGAGGCGCAAGCGCTGCTGATCGCGATGCTGTTGCCCTTCGCACCGTAGGCGATGGAGATGTTGCCGCTGGCAGCATTGACCATGAGTTTTGGGATGGTGAACGCCGAAACCTTACTTGGGCCTTTGGTGACGAGGCGGGTGAACTGCTCTTCCAGCTCGTTCAACCCGCCGATGCCGGACCCGAAGATAACTGCCAGCCGCCCCGCGTCTTCCTTCTGTACCTCTAGCCCCGACATCCGCACGGCTTCGTCACACGCCGTCAGGGCGAACTGGGCAAAGCGGTCTGACCGTTTGATGATTTTGCGATCGAGATGCTTCTCGGCGGCGTACGAGGAGATCTCTCCGGCGATGCGTACGTCGAATTGCGATGCATCGAAGAGCGAGATCGGCGTGATGCCGCTACGCCCCTCGATGAGTCCGTCCCAATAAGGATCGACCGTCACGCCGAACGGTGTGACGGCCCCCATCCCGGTTACCACAACCCGCCGATCCGCCATCGTCTCAGTCCGAGTTGGGGCTATGACTTGACGGTAAGGTGTTTAAGAATGTAGTCGATCGCCTCACCCACCGTCTTGAGCTTCTCCGCCTCTTCGTCCGGGATCGTCAGGTCGAACTCGTCCTCGAGCTCCATCACCAGTTCCACGGTGTCGAGGGAATCCGCGTTTAAGTCGTTCACAAACGAGGTGTTGCGAGTGATCTCGCCCTTGTCCACGCTCATTTGTTCACTGACGATCTGTATGACCTTCGCTTCAACTTCAGCCGCAGTAGACACTGCTAAATCCTCCCGAACCGATCTTCCACCACACCCGCAACCGTACGCATTCCTCGCTCAGCCCCGGTGATGATAATCTCCGGCCCATCGTTCCGCAACTGCACGTTCCCGTTAGCCGCCAGACCCCCCTAGCGACGTTACATATGCATGCCGCCATCTACCAGTAAAACCTGCCCTGTGATATACGAGGCCTCGTCGCTCGCCAAAAAGGCCACAACCCCAGCGACCTCCTCAACTTCCCCGAACCGCCCCACGGGGATGAGCTGTGCCACCGATTCCTTGATTTTCTCGGGAAGTACCGCGGTCATGTCCGTGGCGATAAACCCCGGAGCCACCACATTACACGTGATCTTACGTTTTCCCAACTCTTTGGCGACAGATTTGGAGAACCCGATCAACCCCGCCTTGCTCGCCGCATAGTTCGCCTGGCCGGCGTTGCCCATCACTCCGGAGATGCTTCCGATGTTGATGATCCGTCCGTACCGTTGACGCACCATGAGCCGGCTGACCGCTCGCGTCAACCAGAACGCGGAACGCAGGTTGGTGGTGAGCACCTCCTCGAACTGCTCGTCGTCCATGCTCATAAGCAGCCCGTCGCGGGTGATTCCCGCGTTGTTGACTAGGATGTCGATTCGAGCGTACTTGCCGCTGACCGCCTCGACTAGTGCATCAATGGCCGCTCGGTCGCACACGTCCAGCACCTGCGGATCGATGACCCCGCGAAACTCACGTTTTTGCGCCTCGGACGCGAGTTCATCCAATGCTGCCTTGTTACGGGCGCACGCAACAACGGTCGCCCCGCGTTTGGCCAGCGCCAAACAGATCGCGCTACCGATCCCACGGCTGCCGCCCGTCACCAGCGCGATTCGGTTTTCCATTCATCCGTCCTTTTGCAGCGCCCTCAACCGGCGCTGGGAATCGCCGACGCCGAGGCGATGGATTCGGCCGTGCTTACATTGGCGCACGGTACGTTGCGATTGATCTTGCGCATTAATCCGGTCAGTATCCGACCCGGACCGATCTCCACAAACTGCCCCACGCCGTCCTCGATTATCCGCTCGACGCACCGCTGCCACAACACCGGCTGCGTAACCTGTCGGCGAAGCGAGTTACGAATCGACCCTGGATCGCGGTGGTAATCCGCGTCGACGTTGGCAATGACTTTCATCCTCGGAGTCGTGAAACGCGTCTGCTCGAGCACCGGCTCAAGCCCGTCCGCCGCAGACTGCATGAGGGGCGAGTGAAACGCCCCGGCGACCGCCAGCGGCACGGCTCGACACTGAAACTCTACGGCCAGCGCCACCGCCCGTTCACAGGCCGATCGACTCCCCGCAATCACGATCTGACCTGGACAATTAAAGTTTGCCGGCGCCAAGACGTCGCCGCCCCGCGCCCGCTCGCAAAGCGCTCTCGCCGCTGCTTCGTCCGCCCCGACCAGCGAAACCATGCCGCTAGGCGACGCAACCGCCGCTTGCTGCATCAGATCGCCCCGTCGTCGTACAAGCCGCAGCGCATCCTCGAAGCTCACCGCGCCCGCTACGTGCAAGGCGGTGTATTCGCCCAAGCTAAGCCCGCCGTAGTGCGTTACCGACTCTAGCGACGCTCCAGCTTCCAGCCATGCTTCCCAGATTGCTATGCTGGTGACGAAGATCGCCGGTTGCTGAACGTCGGTTCGTTCCAGCTCTGCCGCAGGGCCTACAAAACAGACGCGGGCCAGGTCGAACCCAAGCACGTCGTTCGCCCGGTTAAAAACCGCCCGTGCAGCCACACTCGATTCGGCCACGTCTCGGCCCATGCCGACCGACTGCGATCCCTGACCCGGAAAGATGACTGCCATTGGGCGCATAAGCTACAACCTAATGACCATGCATCCCCAGGTCAGCCCCGCCCCGATCGCCAGCAGCAAAATAACGTCGCCGGAATTCAGGGTCCCGTTGCGGCGGGCCTCGTCGAGGGCCATCGGAATCGAGGCCGCCGAGGTGTTTCCATAGTGGGTGATGTTGATCGCGATCTTTTCGAGCGGCAACCCCATCTTCTCCCGAACCGACTCGATGATCCGTAGGTTGGATTGGTGCGGGATGACCAGCTTCAAATCATCGGGCGTCAGTCCCGTCGCCTCGAACGCTCGATCGATAAGCTCCTGCATCTTGATGACCGCGAATTTGTACACGTCGCGGCCTCGCATCTTCATGTAGTGCAACCGCTCCGCCACCGTCGTCGACGACGCGGGCAATCGCGATCCGCCCGCCGGGACCCATATCTGCTTCGTTCGCGTACCATCGCAGCCCATCTCGCAATGCAGAATCGCCTCTTCCGGGTTTTTGGCTCGACTGATGACGGCCGCTCCCGCGCCATCGCCAAGAATGACACAGGTCGTCCGATCCTGGGGATCAATGTAGCGCGACAACGTCTCGGCCCCGATGATGAGGGCGCGTTCATACAAACCCGATCCCAGCAGCCCCGCGCCGACCGTCGTGGCGTAGATAAATCCCGCACACGCCGCACCTATGTCGAAGGCCGGAGTCAACCGACCGCCGCCGAGCGCCTCTTGCACGAATGTCGCCGTCGCCGGCCACGGACAGTCGCCGGTGGCCGTGGCGCAGACGATCACGTCGATGTCGTCCGCGGTCATGCCCGCGTTGTCCAACGCTCGCCGCGCCGCCTCGACCGCCATCGTCGAGGTGGACTCCGACGGCGAAGCCTTCCGCCGCTCGCGAATCCCCGTACGCGAGACGATCCACTCGTCGGTCGTATCGAGGTAGTCGACGAAATGCTGGTTCGGCACCACTTCGGCGGGAACGTACGCTCCGGTGCCCGAGAAACGGATCGGCAGCCGTAATGCCATGGTGCTGTCCTAGGGGGGAGCTAGCCGAGCCGCGCCGCGATCGCTTCGCTCAAACCCTGCTCGACGAACCGACGGGCCGTCTTCACCGCGTTATACACCGCGAACTCATTGCTCCGTCCGTGGCAGATGATACACACGCCGTTGAGACCCAACAGCGGCGCGCCTCCGTATTGGCTGTAGTCATGCCGGCGCCACACGCGATCCAGCGCCCCCGTGAACTTGCTGCGAAGCTCCGGGGCCTCGTCTTCGAACTCCCGTGCGATGGTCCGGAACAGCCCTTCAGCCAACCCCTCGACGAACTTTAAGATAATGTTGCCCACGAACCCATCGCAGACCGCCACGTCGCACTTATTCTCGAAAAGATCGCGACCCTCGGCGTTGCCGACGAAATGGATTAATGAATCGGCCTTGAGAAGGTCGTACGTCTGCTTGACCAGTCCCGTACCCTTCCCGCTTTCCTCGCCGATGGACATGACCGCGACGCGAGGCTCTTTGATGCCCAACACCCGCTGAGCATACAGCGTCGCCATGATCGCATATTCGTAAAGATGGCGAGGTTTAGCCTGGATGTTAGCCCCGACGTCGCATAGCACGAACGGACCGTGGAACGCTGGGATCGTCACCGCTATGCCCGGCCGCGCTACGCAGGGCAGCGGCCTGATTTTGAGCTGACATACCGCGGCACACGCTCCGGTGTTGCCTGCACTCAGCACTGCATCGACTTCCTTCGCCGCAGCCAGTTCGGCCATGCGGATCAGAGAGGAGTCCTTCTTGGTCTTGACCGCCTCGACCGGCAGCTCTTCCATCCCCACCACTTGCGAGGCATGGACAATGCGAATGCGCGACTTATTGCCGTCGGCCCCGATGGCGGATAGCTCTTTGTGAATTCTTCCCTCGTCGCCGACGAAAACCAACTCCAGGTCGGCCTCGTCGGATAGAGCCTGGACCGCCCCGCGCACGATCGCGCCCGGAGCGTTGTCCCCCCCCATCGCGTCGACGGCCACCCGAATCGCCATCAGGCTTCCTTGTCACCGACTGGCAGCAGCACCTTACCGCTCGCGTATCCACAAACTCCGCACGCCGCGTGCGGCCGCTTCGGCTTACCACATTTGGGACACGCACAGAGGTTGACGGGTTGCAGCGCATGGTGCGCTCGACGCGTCCGGGTCCTGGTCTTCGACATCTTTTTTACTGGAAGCATATTAATTCCACCATCACTATTGGGTTCTCTTCGGCAACTCCACTCCGACGCGGGGGTCAGGCTAAGTCAGGAAAGACAGTATGTCAAGCTGAAACCACGCTACCCGCGGAAGTCGCCAGCTTCGTTGAACAGACCGGCCGAGGGACAATGCCTCTCGAGCGTACAACCGGGGCAATTCGGCTTACGTGCAAAGCAGACCCGCCGACCATGCCAGATCAACGCATGTCCGAGAAACGTCCACTCGTCTTGCGGAAAAAGTCCGATCAAGTCTCGCTCAATCTTCACCGCATCCTTGCCGTCCTTGCTCGTCCAGGTAAGCCCCAACCGCGTCGCTAGTCGGCCCACATGGGTGTCCACGACGATGCCTTCATTCTTCCCAAAGGCCGTCCCCAAGACCACGTTGGCCGTCTTTCGCGCCACCCCCGGAAGCGTCACGAGCTGCTCCAAGGTATCGGGAACTTTCCCTCCGAATTCCTCGACGATCTTCCGGCATGCCCCCTGGATACTCTTGGTCTTTTGTCGAAAAAAGCCCGAGGAGTGAACGATCCGCTCGACCTCCGCGGGCGGCGCCTCCGCGAGGTCCCTGGCCGTGGGGTATCGTTGAAACAACACGGGAGTGACCTTGTTGACCGTGACGTCCGTTGATTGCGCTGACAGGATCGTTGCGATCAGAAGTTGCAGAGGATCTTCGTGTGTGAGGGCACAGTCCGCCTCCGGATAGAGTTTGTGTAACCCGGCCAGAACCTCACGAGCACGCTTCTTCTTGTCCGCGAGTGATTTCTCCAGCGCGAACCCTGCGGATTTCGTTCTGGTCATATTCATCACAACCATTGATGATTTACGATTTTCTCTCGGCGCGCCGGGAGTCGATTGGAGACTGGTTGGCTAAACTTCTGACCGCTTTCGACCCAATCCTAACCGACAGTTCCATTCCGTTACCCACGGGCACATGCGCTGAGCAGAAATCCGGTCGCCCGCATATCCACCCAAGGAAGCCCGCAAGCTGCTCAGGGTGCGTCAGCGTGTTGTCCGTCAACACGATGGCCCGATCGCTCAGCTTATCCGCGAGCAGATCCACGTAACGTGTGCAATTATCCTTGTCCGCGTCGTTCAATACGAAGTCGATCGGGCCTTTGAGACCTTCAAGAACGTCTACCGCCGACCCCGTCTGCAATTCGACGTACTCCGACAGCCCTGCCGACTCGAACGCCCTACGTGCGGCCTCGCTCTTCCGCGGATCGTGGTCGATGGTAATGAGTCGTCCGCCGTTTTCCGTCAACGCCGAGGCGATCCACAGTCCGCTGTAACCGTAGCTCGTACCAATTTCGACCGCTCGCTTCGCCCCGGTCGCAAGAACCAGGGCGTGCATGAACATCCCCGCCTCGCGTGGCACGGGGTTGGCATCCGTCACGGTCCCCATGAACCGTTCGAGCCGCTCGATGCTTTCCAGAACCCGCTCGTTCACGCGATGTGATCTCGCTATCGGAGGAACGATTTCCCCAATAACCGCCGGATCGTCGCGATCTGCCCGGCATGGAACGCCTCATGGCGATTGCAATGGGCGACGACGCCACATTTGTCTCGGTAATGCGGGTGCGGCTTGCCGTCCCCACCCAAGGCCGGCTCGGCCAGAAGCGAGTCACTCATTTTACATATGTCTGCAAGGATCCTGCGATGCACCTCCTCCATCGTTGCCAGGATGGTCTGCACCGGCGGATAGGAGTAATCCTTGGCCGACTTCACCGGACCACCGATCGGGAAATGCCGGGTGAACGATTCATCCAGCACTCCACCACCCAGGCAACGCACATGAATCAGAAGATGCTGTGAACAGGCCACATGCCCGCATAACCAAAGTGCATGGCCCAACCCGGGCGCGGGCTGGAACACCCAGTCGTCATCCTTCAAATCCGCAATCAACTTGAGCGTCCACTGCCGCGTGCCGTCGAGTTGTTCAGCCAGGAACGCTGCAGTTCGTTCCGTAATCTGTACGTTCATGCCAACCAGTCCTCGGTCTCAAGTCCTTCAATCTGATCGAAGTGCTTCTTGTTGTGCGTAACGAGCGTAGCACGACGTGCAACCGCAACCGCAGCGATCCAGGTGTCGGCGTCTCCGATCGGGCGTCCTTTCTTTCGCAAAGCCAGACGAATCCCCCCGTAGGCCTCCGCCGCCGCTGAGTCAAACGGGACGATTCCAAGCGAAGGAAGGAACCGATCGAGTCGTCGCCTTGCTTGGACGGGATCCTGTGCCGCTAAGGCGCCGTAAATCAGTTCAGCGAGCACCAGTGAACTGATCTCCGCGGCCGGAGTAACCGCTTTCAACCGCTCCGCCACGGTGTGATTCCCGCGGAGCAGCGCAATCACAACATCCGTATCAAGATGGTGCATCGAAATCCACGTCGCGGCACGGACGAAGTTCCCGCTCCCGAAGGATTTGCTCGAAGATCTCCGCGATGTCGTCGTCGTCCTTCCAAACTCCACACGACTCCTCGATGCGTGAACGTCGTTCCTCGATGGAAAGAGGACTTGTGCCGATTTCGACTGTTACCGGCGTTCCGGAAGGCAGCCCGGCGTCCCGTTCCAGTTCAATGTGCTTACCGTCGATCCGACCGTTTAGTTTCTGAATCATGGCAACTGTTCCCGCACACCGCGTCGATCTTTTTCTTACCCTGGCGATTATAGCAAAACTAATGCTTGTCGTCGAGAACAGACATTTTCACTCCACCGTCAGCGTCGGCGCGGCCTCGCGGATGCTGTTCCGAATACCGATCTGTCCGGCCGTGTTCGAGACCACTCGTTGGATCGCCTGGGTTACATAATCCGGCGTATCCGTAAAAAGTTTTTCCGGCGAACCGCTGTCGCCGTGGATGCGGATTTTGACGTTCAACGGTATTTCGCCCAGAAACGGCACGCCCAACTCCCCCGCCGCCGACTCCGCCCCACCATGATCGAAAAGCTCATCCCGATGCCCGCATTTGGGACACAGGTAGTAGCTCATGTTCTCGATCATGCCCAGGCATGGCACATTCAACTGCTCGTACATCTTCACCGCCCGGCGGGCATCCATCAGGGCCACATCCTGCGGCGTGCAGATCACCACCGCTCCGGTCATCGGAATCAGCTGTGCCAGTGTCAGCGGCACGTCACCCGTACCCGGCGGAAGGTCAACGATGAGATAATCCAACTCTCCCCATTCCACTTGTTCGAGGAATTGTTTGATGACCCCATGTGCCATCGGCCCGCGCCAGATCAACGGCTTGTCACGGTCCACCATGAACCCGATGCTGATGATCTTCACCCCCCCCGCCACCGGTGGCACGATCATGTTGCCGGAAACCACCGGATTATGACCCTCCACGCCGACCATCGTCGGAATGCTCGGACCGTATACGTCGGCGTCCAACAACCCGACCTTGGCCCCGCTGCGATGAAGCCCATAGGCAAGTAGCACCGCCGCGGTACTTTTACCGACACCCCCCTTCCCCGCCCCCACCGCGACGACGTTCTTCACCCCTGGCAAAACATGCGACGCTTGTTCTTGTGAAATCGATGCCATAGCGGCCCATGCTACCCGTCCCAATACGCTGGGTCGAGATTCCTATTTCGACCTCGACGCTCTTCGCACGCGGACCGGATCGTGGTAACACTTCCCTATGCCGCGAAGGAACGAAAACCCCACAAAGCTCCCCCTTAGATGGCGAGTCGCAGGGCTGTTGCTGGTGACACTTGCCCTCGGACTCGCGGGCGCGGGGACGGTTTTGGCCCTTCAACAAATCCGATCGCTTACCGACCGCACCCTCGATCAGGCCGTCCTTTGGGCACAGGAGGCGCACCAAGCTCCCGACCTGGAGAACAAAACGGCCCTTCAACCCACCAAGGCCTTTGTCGAAGAACAACGACGAACGGTCGTCGTTCTAATGCTCGTCTACGGCGGTCTGACCGCCGCCGCACTTGCCACCCTGCTCATTGCCATGTGGCTTCTTCTGCGCCTCGTCCGCAAAGAGAGGGCCCTTTCCGAACTGAAGGCCAATTTCGTGGCCGACGTTTCCCACGAACTCAAGACCCCCCTCGCCTTGATCCGTCTGTTCGCCGAGACCCTTCAAGCAGGCCGGGTTCCTTCCGACGAAAAGCGAAACGAGTACTACTCCGTCATCCTCCGCGAGAGTACCCGCCTGACGAACCTCATCAACAACATCCTCGACTTCTCCCGCATCGACGCTGGACACAAGGAATACGTCCTCCAACCCACCGACGTGACCGAGGTCGTCCGCGAGACCTACGACGCCTACCGCCCGCAGCTCGACCACGAAGGCTTTGAGCACCACCTCACCATCGACGATCCGCTCCCCCGCGTCGACGCCGACCGGGACGCCATCTCCCAGGTTTTGGTCAACCTCATCAACAACGCCATAAAGTACTCCAGCAACGAGCGTTTTCTAGCAATTGAGGTTTCAGCCGACACCCGCCGAGGCCGGCGGGGTGTGCTCCTCTCCGTCCACGACCGTGGCATCGGCATTCGCCCGGAGGACCGTGCCCATCTCACCGAGGGCTTCTTCCGAGCCGGCGACCCGCGGGTCCGAGAACAGGGCGGCACAGGCCTCGGTTTGGCCCTCGTCAAGAACATTGTGGATGCCCACCACGGCTCGCTCGATATTGAAACCAGACTGGTCAAGGGCAGTACCTTTCGGGTATTCTTACCGGCGTCGGCGGAGCCTGCGTTGCCGAAAGCGGAGCCAAAGCTAACAAATTATGGGAGTTGACTCATGGCACGAATCCTTATCGCGGAAGATGAAACCGATATGGCCATGGGGTTGCGCGACAACCTCCAGTTCGAGGGCTACGAAGTCTTTGTGGCCGCCGATGGCGAGGCGGCCCTCAAACTCGCGACCGAGAAAAGTCCCGACCTTGTCCTCCTTGACGTTATGATGCCCAAGCTCGACGGACTGGAAGTCTGTAAGCGCATCCGCCAGGCCGGGTTCATGATTCCCATCCTCATGCTTAGCGCCAAGAGTCAGGAAATCGATATCGTCCGTGGATTGGAGATGGGCGCCGATGACTACGTTACCAAACCGTTCAGCATTCGCGAGCTGCTGGCGCGAATCAAGGCCGCCCTGCGCCGAACTGGCGCGGGGAAAAATCTCTCCCGAGTCATGCAAATCGGCGACGCCACGGTGGACCTGGTTAAGGGCAACGTCGATCGTCCCGGCCAGACTCATCATCTTGGCCACTTCGAGCTTGAAATCCTGAAGATACTGATCGAGAACGCCGAACACCCCGTGGACCGCAACAAGCTCCTCGACGTGATCTGGGGCCTGGAGGGCTTCCCCGTCACCCGCACGGTGGACAACCACATCGTCAGCCTCCGCCGCAAGATCGAACCCGACCCCAAGCACCCACGGCACATCGTGACCGTACACAGCATCGGCTATCGCTTCGTGCCATAGCGGTTGAACTCCGGCGGTGAGACTTGAGTCTGTAAAGCGGGAGCGTCAAATGGGTTCGTTTTGAGAGTACATTTTTTTCGGGTAGTGTCACGTCGTGGCACTTGTCGGGTGGCCCAAGTCCTTTGGACCTGGGGACGCCGATCGATTGGTAGATCATTCCCCACGATCATCGCCTCCCCCACCTCCATAGGAGGTAGGCCACCCATCCCAATAACTTGACGGGTGATCGGTGGAGGCACGCTCGCGGGGCGATCGGGGCAAAACAGCGGTTTCGAGGCTTAGCCATTCCTGCACGCTTTCTGTAACCTTCTGATATGACAAAGGACAAGAACACGCCGAGGGTAAGTGGGCCGGACCAGGGGTACGCGGAGGCGCTGCAGCGGATCGAGGCGGCGCGGAAAACAAGGGCGACTAAACTGGACCTGTCGGGTCTGAACCTCACCGCGCTGCCGAAGGAACTGGGGGAGTTGAAGGCGCTCACGGAACTCTTCCTGCACGACAACCCAGTCGCGTAATTCCATGAAAGGCTGTCTACTGAAAAACAAAACCAACCGGACATCCTAACCGTCCGGCAGGAGACAGCCTTTCATGGAATTACTGGTTTGCGGCTCGGATTGCTCGCTCCTTCACAGTCGCGGTTCGGATCAATCGACAATCCATCCCGCTCCGCAACGCATGGTGGCGCTGCGCTTGGCCATGCCACCCGACCTTACATCAGCCATGCCCACAGCAACGTCCCCATAATTGCTCGACACCGCCCGCCGGCGCTTCCGCCACGTAACCCACTCGATTCGATGGGAACTTGGTGGGCCGGGCTGCGTCCAATTTCCTGAAGCGAGGCGCGTGCCTCGCACGAATTGGAATTGGAGAAACGACGATGTGCCTACGAAACCGGATACTGGCCGCTCTGTTCACTTTTGTATTTTTGTGTATTCTTCTGACCCAGATGACGGTCCAGGCCGGGGCGATCAAACCCGACCCGGTGGTTTCGGAGATCTATCCTCACTGCCGCACTCGCCCCATCGACCTGGTCATCTGTCTGGACACCTCGGGAAGCATGGAGGGGTTGATTGATTCCGCACGGGCCAGGCTTTGGGACATCGTGAACTCGCTGGCCAAGGCCCGACCGATCCCGCAACTTCGCGTCGGACTCATCACCTACGGTTCGCCGTCGCGGTCTAACGCCGCAAATGGCTGGCTGGTCAAACAGACCGACCTCACCACCGATCTCGACACGGTCTACGCCAAAATGATGAGCCTGCGCACCGACGGCGGCGACGAATTCGTGGGATGGGCCATGCGCCGGGCGCTGGATTGGATGCAATGGTCCAACGACCCCCAAGCATTGAAACTCGTTTTCATCGCGGGCAACGAGTCCGCCGATCAGGCGTCGGAAGTGTTCAACTTCCGCTATGTGGCCGAGGAGGCTCGCAACCGTGGAATCATCGTCAACTCTATCTACTGCGGCGATCGTGAAATGGGGGTCCGCGAACGATGGGACCAGGTGGCCGCTTGCGGCGGCGGCAGCTTTTCCGCGATCGACATGCGCTGCGGCACGATACAGATCGAGACTCCGCAGGATAGGGTGCTCTTGGAGCTTAACCTGAAGCTCAACGCTACCTACGTTCCCTACGGGTCGCTCGGTCAGGCCGGTCGGGAGCGCCAACTAGATCAAGATCGCAATGCGGGTCACGTCGGTGTTGCTTCGGGGGCGAGCCGAGTCGCGGCCAAAGGCTCGGCACTCTATGAGAATTCCGGGTGGGACCTCGTCGACGGCGTCAAGCAAAAGAAAGTGGTGTTGCGGGAATTGAAAGATTCGGATCTGCCGGCCGCGATGCAGGCCATGCCCGCTGAGAAGCGAGAGGAGTTCGTCGAAACGCAGTTCCGCGCCCGCGCCGACATTCAGAAGCAAATCGCCGAAGTTAGCCTCGCCCGCGAGCAATTCCTCCACAACTCCCGAGCTCAAAGCGCCGGAGGAAAGCAAGCTCTAGACGAGGCCATGATCGACGCATTACGGACCCAGGCCAAGGCCAAAGGATTCAAGTTCGATTGAGAGTGCATCCGAAAACCCCCTCACCCTGCCCTCTCCCCCAACCGGGGGAGAGGGATTCAGGACGCATTGTAAAGAGCGCAGTGTTCCGACGTCGGATTGGTCAGGTCCGCTTGAACTGCCGGTTGAGGTCGGCCTTGGTGAGGCGGAGCATGGTGGGCCGGCCGTGGGGGCAACTGCCGGGTTTGTCGATGAGGTGGCGTTTGTCCATCAGGGCCTCGATTTCCGAATCGGTGAGGGCGTCGCCGGCCTTCACCGCCGCCTTGCAGGCCATCATGTCCAGGACTTTGTGGATCACGACCTCGGTGGAAGAGCCCGCGGGCTGCTGCGCGAGGCGATCGAGTAGGTCACGGAGGAACGACGGAACGTCCGTATCCTTTAGCAGAGCCGGGAAGGCATGGACGGCGACGGCGTCGCGGCCAAAAGGGGTGATTTCCATGCCCAGGCGCTCAAAAAGATTCGCATGGGCTTCGATCAAGGCGGCCTGATCGGGCGTGACGCGGAGCGTTTCGGGGAGGAGGAGCCGCTGAGATTCGAGCGAACCCACGGCAATCCTCGCCCGAAGCTGTTCGTACATGACCCGTTCGTGGAGGGCATGTTGATCGACGATGACGATGCCTTCGTCGGTCTCGGCCACCAGGTACAGGTTGTGCATCTGAACGGCCCGTGGCCGCAGTGACAGGCCCCGCACAACGCCGGACGTTACGTCTGTCGGGGAGTGCGAAGGGGCCTGCGCTGCATCACGATCCTCGGGCAATGGTCCTGGCGGACCGTAAAGCGATCGCCACACGCGTTCGTGATCGGAAAGGTCTATCCCAGTTGGCGGCACGGGGGCACGGCTCACAGAGCCGTGGCACACAGGATGCGAGTATTCCGCTCCCTCACGGTCGCGGCTCGGATGGAGCGCTCCATGACTGTCGCGGTTCTGGTCGGGGTCGCGGACCGGAAATGGATGAATGGGAGTTGTCGATTTCAACACCTCGGCGAGCTCACGGCGAACGCGGTCCTGCTCGGCCTCGCTCAACAGAGGCGGGGACTGCTGCGTCCGCAGCCGCGGTGCGAGATCGCATCGTTGAAACGTTTCGCGCAGGGCGCTAAGCACCTGAGAATGAATCAGGTTCGAGTCGGCCCAACGGACCTCGATTTTGGTGGGATGGACGTTTACATCGACGTCACGTGGATCGAGGGTGATGAAAAGGAAGACAACGCCGTGGCGGTTGGGTTCCATCAAACCCCGGTAGGCCTCCTTGATCGCGTGCTGAATGAACCGATCGCGGACGTAGCGACCGTTGACGTAGACGTACTGCCACTGGGCGGTGGCTCGAGATTGCACCGGCGGAGCGGCGTAGACCTCCAAGCGCACGCCGCGTTCCTCGCGAGCGATGGGCATCAGGGCCGCGGCCAGTTCCGGACCGTAGAACTTGCTGATCCGATCCAATCGAGTCTCACACTGGGGCAGGTTTTGGGCGACGCGACGATTGATGGTCAACTCAAAGCCGATCTCCGGATAGGCCAGGGCCGCTCGCGCGAACTGCTCATTGATGTGTCCGACTTCGGTGGACGGCGTGCGAAGGAACTTTCGTCGCGCGGGGACGTTGAAGAACAGGTCGCGGACCTCGACGGTGGTCCCTTCGGGACAGCCTACGGCCTGGGACGACTCGAACTGGTCGCCGGTCACTCGCACCTCGTGGCCTTCGATCGCCCCCGCGAGACGCGAAACAATCCGCAACTTGGACACCGCGGCTATACTGGCCAGGGCTTCGCCGCGAAAGCCCATCGTACGGATCGAATAGAGATCGTCCTCCACGGTTACCTTGCTGGTGGCGTGAGCTAGGACCGAAAGGCGTAGCTCCTCTTGGGACATACCTGAACCGTCGTCTGTGACGCGGATCAGCTGGCGGCCGCCGTCCTCGATGGTGACGGCGATTCGGGTGGCGCCCCCGTCGATGGAATTCTCGACAACTTCCTTGACCACACTGGCCGGTCGCTCCACCACCTCGCCCGCGGCGATCTTGTTGACCAAGAGGTCGGACAGAACTCGAATTCGACAGTCGGTTCCCATGTTCTTTGGAACTTATCCATACCTCGCCGATTGTCGCATCGTGACGGCCAGCGCAAGCGAGTATAATCGGCGAGGATAAGCCGGGCAACGAAACGCGACCGTATGCAGCGACCTCAACGACCATTACTCCTAGCCATCGACCGCTCTACGACGTTTCACGATCTGCGTGAACATGCCGCGCGAGCGATGAGCAACGGATTCGACGGCGTCGAATGGCGCCTTTCAGACTGTGTCGAACACCCTCAGCCCGCAATTTCACACCTCGAAACGATTCCCATTCGCGCGGTCGCGATGCGCTGTGAAATGATGGACATTCCATTGGCGGTGCAGTTCTTATCCGCGCAGATGCGGGAAGTCGCTTCGCTGGGCGCAAAAGTGCTCAACCTTAGCATCCCGCCAGTTCGACGAAGCAACGACAGCGTTGGTTTCACACGTTACCAGGATGCCCTCAACTTCGCGTACGAATTGCTGCAGAGGTTACGTTTTGAGGCCGAGGCGGCGGGCGTAAATATCGCCCTCGAAGCCGCGACCGGCGGGTGCTTCCTTTCGCCGGTCGAGGTGCGTGAACTCATCGACGCCGTGAACTCATCAGCCATCGGCGTGTGCCTCGACTTGGAACGAGTCGGTGCGATCGGATCACCGCTCGACTGGATCGACACCTTGCACCGCCAAATACAGGCCGTCCGCTGCACGGAAATCCCGAGTACCCCAACTGGCGCCTCCGCCCAGACGTGCCAAGTGCCAATCGACACCCTAATTCAAGCACTCGACGGTATCCATTCGGATTGCCCGCTGATCCTATCCGGCTCGGTCGCGAAAAGCGGTGCCGGCATGGCGGCGCTACGCTTGGCCATGCCACCCTCGAATTCATTTGCCGATAAGTAGCGCGACTGTTAGAGTGTGGCGAGCCGAAGTGCAGTCTGGAACGGACTTGCACAACTGAAACATAGCGTAGATCCATGCACAAGGAGTGCCTTACAATGCGCAAGATTTCGATGGAACGTCACCGCCCGCGGGTTTTAATCCTCATGGCTTTGCTCTCCGTACTGGGCGGCGGGTGTGGAGAAAAGCAGCAGCAGGCCGAGATCATCTCCCTTGAAGGCAAGATCGAGAAGATTGAACGAACTTCCGATACCAAGGGTAAGATCACGGTGGTGTTTTTCAGCGAAAAGCAAAAACAGGAAATGACCGGCACCGCAGAAGTCACCAAGGAGACGGAGATCATGATCGACGGCGCCGCCGCGATCCTGAAGGATCTACACGACGGAGACCAACTTCGAGGCGAAGTTCGCGTCGAAAAAAAGGGGGACAAAAAGGTCCAGTCCGTTTTGAAAATCAAAGTTGAGCGTCCCAAGAGCGGCGCTTCGGGCGGCTAATCTGGAATGATTATTTCGCCCCAACGCTCAGGGACGTGGACCCTCCCGGACCCTCCCTCCTCGGTCGGCTCGTATGACCCTTGGTCGGCTCGTATGGCGGTGCTGACGGCGTGAGATAGGCTATGGGTTGGGACGCCTGGACGACGATCGGCGCCGTGGGATTGGTGTTCGGCTTACTTGCCTTCACCAAAGCCGCTCCGGACCTCATCTTCGTCGGCGTGGTCACTCTGCTGATAACGCTGGGCATCCTCACTCCTCAACAGGCCCTCGCGGGTTTGTCCAATGAAGGCGTGATCACCGTCGGCGTGCTCTACATCATCGCCGCTGCACTGCGCGAGACGGGGGTGATGTCGTGGGTCGCACAGCAAATCCTGGGCCGCCCGAAGTCCGTTCGTCACGCCCAGTTCCGCATGATGGCCCCCGTCGCCGGCATGAGCGCCTTCGTCAACAACACCCCCCTCGTATCCATGTGTCTGCCGGTGATCGATGACTGGTCCAAGAAGCACCAGATATCCCCCTCCAAGCTGATGCTTCCCCTATCTTACGCGGCCATCTTGGGCGGGGTCTGCACGCTGATCGGTACGAGTACAAACCTTGTAGTCATGGGCCTCCTCTCCGCCGATGAACACCTCAAAGCGGATCTCAAAATGTTCGACCTTGCCTGGGTCGGCTTACCATGCGCCGTCATCGGCATCGCGTACATCCTTTTCTTTAGCGGATGGCTTCTCAAAGAGCGTCGTCCCGCCGGCCGGCAATTCGGCGACCCCAAGGAGTACACCGTCGAGATGCTCGTCGAATCGGCCAGCCCTTTGGTGGGCAAGACCATCGAGGCCGCCGGGCTTCGCAGTCTGCCGAACATGTACCTGATGGAGATCGAGCGCGACGGCGAGCTGATTCCCGCGGTCAGCCCGCAAGAAAGCCTCCGGGCCAACGATCGTCTCGTCTTCGTCGGCATCGTCGAGTCCGTCGTGGAATTGCAGAAGATCCGCGGTTTGAAACCTGCGACCAACCAAGTGTTCAAGCTGGATTCTCCGCGCATCCGTCGATCGCTGGTGGAAGCGGTCGTGTCCAGCTCGTGTCCGTTGGTCGGCAAGAGCGTTCGCGAGGGCCGCTTCCGTACGAATTACAACGCGGCCATCATCGCCGTCCATCGCAACGGCGAGCGCATCCGCAAGAAAATCGGCGACATCGAGCTGCAAGCCGGCGACACGCTGCTCCTAGAGACCCACCCGTCCTTCTTGGAACAACAGAGCCACTCCCGCGACTTTTATCTGGTCAGTCGCGTGGAAGGGTATTCGACCCCGCGGCATGAGCGTGCTCTGGTGGCCGGGCTGATATTCGCGGGCATGGTCGTCGCCGCGGGCACCGGGTTCCTGTCGATGCTTCACGCGTCGATGCTGGCCGCCGGACTGATGCTCATCACCCGCTGCTGCACCTCGACGATCGCCCGCAACAGTGTGGATTGGCAGGTTCTGGTCGCCATTGCTGCGTCATTCGGCATCGGCCAGGCGATGGAGACCACCGGAGCGGCGCGGCATATCGCCGATGTTATGCTCGGTGTCGCGGGCGACAATCCTCGAATGGCACTTGCCGTCGTCTACATCATGTCCATGCTGGCCACCGAGTTAATGAGCAACAACGCCGCCGCCGTGCTTATGTTCCCCATCGCCGTGGCCACGGCCATGAGCCTACAGGTCAACTACATGCCCTTCGTGATGTCTGTCATGTACGCCGCGTCGCTGGGGTTCGCCACGCCTTTGGGATACCAGACGCATCTTATGGTCTATGGTCCGGGTGGGTATCGATTCTCCGACTTCCTCCGCATGGGCGTCCCGCTGGACCTCATCATGGGCGTGGTCTGCGTGACGCTGATCCCCACGTTTTGGCCGTTCGTGCCCTAGTCGATCAAAACGAACCGCGTACAATAAACTCTGCGAACGACACACGAGATCATTACGGCAGCCGGGAGCACACAGATGAGTTTACTAGCGGTAACATTGATTGCCGCGGTGAGCCTGGTCGTCGCGTACCGGGTGCTTGGTTCAGCCTTGGCGCGATGGCTTCGCCTGGACCCGGCGGCCAAGACGCCCGCCGTTGCCCTGCGCGACGACGTGGACTACCACCCCCTCGAACCAACGTCGCTGTTAAGCCAACACTTCTCCGCGATCGCCGCCGCCGGGCCGATCGTCGGTCCGATCCTCGCCGGGGCCATGTTCGGTTGGGTGCCGGCGCTGATATGGATTCTGCTCGGAGCAATCTTCATCGGCGGGGTACACGATATGGCCGCCCTGGTCGCCTCGATACGCCATAAGGCCCGCTCTATCGCCGAAGTCGTTCGCGAGCACATGAGCCGTCGGTCCTACATACTCTTCCTGCTCTTTGTGTGGCTTGCGTTGGACTACATCATTGTGGCGTTCACCGACATCACCGCGTCGTCGTTCATCGGGGTGATTACGCTGGAAAACGGTGAGACGGTGTCAGGCGGCGGCATCGCCACCTCGTCGTTCTTGTACCTGCTACTTCCGATCATCATGGGATTGCTTCTGCGTTATTCGAAGCTGCGGATCGGCCTGGCCACACTCATCTTCCTGCCTCTCGTGGGTTTATCGATCTGGATCGGGCAGCAAGTCCCCTTTGACCTTGCGACATTCGCCTCGATCGAACCCATCTCCGCCCACAAGGTCTGGAACATGGCAATCCTGGCTTACTGCTTCCTCGCCTCATTGGTTCCGATGTGGGCGTTACTGCAACCGCGAGGCCACTTGGGCGGATACTTCTTGTTCATCGTGTTGGTGGGCGGGTCACTGGGCTTGGTTCTCGGCGGCGAGCGGGTCCAATACCCGGCCTTTACCGGGTGGGTGACGACCAAAGGCGAGCCACTGTTCCCCTTGCTCTTTATCACCATCGCTTGCGGCGCCTGCTCAGGCTTTCACGCCATCGTGGCCTCCGGAACGACCTCCAAACAGTTGCGTTGCGAGCCGGACGCGAAGTTGGTCGGTTACGGGGCGATGCTGATGGAGGCCATGGTCGCAGTGGTGTCGCTGAGTTGTGTCATGAGGTTGGCAGCAGATTCGCCGATGATTACCGGCGGTGTGCGACCGAACTTCCTCTACGCCCAGGGGATCGGCGGTTTTCTTGCAGTATTGGGCATCCCCGCGTCGTTCGGCGTGTCCTTCGGGCTGATGGCGTTCACTACCTTCGTTTACGACACACTCGATGTTTGCACAAGGTTGGGGCGGTACATTGTTCAGGAATTGACCGGTTGGCGGGGTCGGTGGGGAAAAATCTTCGCTGCGGTGGTCACCGTCGGCGTGCCGGTGCCGTTTTTGCTTCAACGATCGGT
>JAGVHG010000135.1 GCA_020056715.1 Phycisphaerae bacterium
GTGACGCTCGCCGGGCAGGTCGGCGTCGCGGGGCATCTGGCCATCGGAGACGGGGCGATGGCCGGGGCGCAGTCCGGCATTGCCGGAAACATCGAGGCGAAAACCTCCGTCTTCGGTTCGCCGGCCATCCCCATGGGAGACGCCAAACGCTCGATGTATGTCTTCCAAAAACTCCCCGATTGGGTCCGCCGCATCAAAGACCTGGAACGCGAAGTCCGCGACCTACGTGAAAAGCTCAACGGTCAGGATGAGCAGCCGGTCAGAGCCGCGGGCGCCGGCCCGCGGACCCCGTAGCATCGCCCCTTGTGGGTGGCGCAGATCAGAGCGTGGAGCGGGAGCGACACGATCATCCGGTCTGCTGGGCCGGTTGGCCGCCATCGCCGTATTCCGGAATTATTGCGTTTGATTTCGAGGGACGCCCACGCCAGACACACGGCGTGTCTGTGGTTGAACTTTTAAGGAGAAAAAATGACCAATGGATTGGTACGCAGACGATTTCTGGTGGGCGCGGTCCTGGGCGTTGTTGTGGCGTGGAGTGCCCCGTCGTGGGCCGGGGTTGAACGTACGCTACGAACACAGGGGTCTGTGCCGTCGATTACGAATCCGGTCCACAAGGTGGCCGGGCTTCCCGCCGATCATAAAGCCGCCCACAAGACAACGATCGCCAAGCACACCACCGCCAAGCCCTTCAATCGCTCGACGTTGAAGACGGTCCATACGGCGCAGGCGAACCACGTCGCCTCACCAAGTACGGTAAAGCACGGAACAAAGGCGCACACGAAGCCGATCGCATCGGTCAAGCACAACGCTCCCCATGCAAAAACGGCGAACCTCCGGCCGACTTTGGAAAAGCCGTAGGGCTTACCCAGCGGAACGGTCGTAGGGCCACGGCAGGAATTACTTCTTCCGAACGCGCTTTCGTGAAACGCTGCGCGGTGTGGTTCTCTATGCGCCAACGGTAGACCCACATTGCGTGTGCGGTGTGCCTCGCCGCGCCAGTTGCGGCAGGCATGAGTGGACGCCGCCGCGTCGTCCACTCCCATGCCGCTCATACGCCGCTTTGATGCCGCCCCAGCTCCGCTCAGCGCCAGAGTCGTTCGTTGAAACCGGCCACGAACTCGGCGTTGGTGGGGAACTTGGAGAGGGCTGCGGTGAATTGTTCCATGGCGCGGATGGGGTCGCGGTCGAGCAGCGAGCGGCGGATTTTGTGGGAGACGGCCAGGGCTTCCGGGGTGAGCAGTCGTTCCTCCTTGCGGGTGCCGGATTGGTTGAGGTCGATCGCCGGCCAGACGCGGCGGTTGGCCATCTCCCGCGAGAGCATGATCTCCATGTTCCCCGTGCCCTTGAACTCGTTGAAGATGACTTCGTCCATACGGCTACCGGTGTCGATCAAGGCCGAAGCGATGATGGTCAGCGACCCGCCGTACTCCACGTTGCGGGCGGCGCCGAAGATGGCCTTAGGCTCGGTGAGCGCGCGGATGTCTAGCCCGCCGGACATGATCCGGCCGCTGCTGCGGATAGCGGCGTTGAACGCCCGGCCCACGCGGGTGAGCGAGTCGAGGAGCACGAAAACGTCGTGTCCGCACTCCACAAGCCGCTTGGCCTTCTCGATCATCAAGCGGGCGATGCGGACGTGACTGGCGATGTCCTGATCGTTGCTGCTGTACACCACTTCGCCGTGGACGGTGCGGCGCATGTCGGTGACTTCCTCGGGCCGCTCGTCGATCAACAAGACCATCATGTAAACGTCGGGATGGTTGGCAGAGATGCCGGCGGCCATCTGTTGCAAAAGCATCGTCTTGCCGGTTCGCGGCGGGGCGACGATGAGGCCTCGTTGGCCCAAGCCGATGGGCGTCATGAGGTCTACGACGCGCATGGACACCGACCCACCGGGAATCTCAAACCGAGCCGGTTTCTGCGGATCGATGGCCGTAAGGTCCTCGAAGGGTTTGGTGTCGAGGTAGTCGGCGACGGAGCGGGCGTTGACGGACTCGACTTCATGTAACTCGATGCCGCGTCCGTGGTGTCCGCCGCCGCCGGCTCGAACCGTACCGACGATGGTCTCGCCGCCGCGAAGACGCAGATCTCGGGTGAGTTGCGGTGTTATAACGACATCGCCGCGTTGTACTTTGTAGTTCGCATCCGCGGAGCGCAAATGACCACCCGTGCGGCCGTTCGGCTCGAAAACACCCGTTGTTAGTACGGCAACATCACCCATTTTACCAATCCAATTTGTAACTTAGATGGTCAACCCATTTGTGACAATCAGGTAACAGAAATTATCGATTCTACCCAAGTCCGCCTCACGAATGAGGTTACGTCAAGTGTTCAAGTGAACAAACGATGGCCCAGGCGGCTTGCAGCCGATAGTATAGCAGATGACCCGCTAAGGCACTATCATATTTTTGAATTTGATTGGATTTATAGACTTGACACGGGCGAAAAGGTGTGGGATTGTATCGCTCCGCTCGATGGAAACCCGAGCGAACGTAGGGTCTGTCCAGCGAAAGCCGTGGCACAAGTAGTACGGCAGTCGGTAGTGCTTGGCGGACAGGGCTAAAAACCTTTAAGCTGGCTAGAGGTGATGCCCGATAAATCCCTAGATGCCGTCAATCGTCGGCGCGGACGACTGGCGACGTAACGTAATCCGGACTCGCAGGGCAACAAAGCGGTTAGTTGCAGACCTGTAGGTTGAGGCCGGAAAAAGACAGACCGTTCACAAAAGTTTGTGTGGTAGGTAGGCGCGGGGGCGGACCCGCTCCGAATGAGTGGTTGGAATGAGCCGGGTTGTGACCCGGTGAGGCAAGTTTGCTTCTTGCTATGGTGTACAGATCCGGGCGTAACTCGGGTAAGTAAGATCGCAAACCGTTACTTAAAGGAGATTTGAAGATGAGACGAACTGCAAAGACGTTGGCGTTGGTCCTGGCGGCAGGTACCTTGTTTCACTCGTTGAGCTGCCTGCCGGTAAAGGCGATCGTACCCTTCATCAGCCAGGCCGCTTTCCCCCTCGCAATTGAGTGGTTATTCGACAATGACACTATGGTCGACCTGTTCCCAGACTCCCTAGCGGCGAACTAGTAAACTCAGAGTCAAGTTCGCCTGGCCGGCGCTATGAGTGCGTCTTGGCGTGAATGACTTGCAAGGGGCGCGAAATCGGTGACCACCGGTTTCGCGTCCTTTTTTTATTGAGTGCAACCGTCAGATCGGAAGTGTTTGAGTGACGATCGGCCTTTCGAGGGTTCCACTTAGCCCGACTCCGCCAATCTTGGGATCGTGCGGAAAAGCCAGCAGCCAACCCTGCTCGATCGCCCCGCGAAAAAGCATTTCCTTCTCGCGGAGCGTCGTTAACGGGAACAAGTCATAAGCCATCACCCAACCGAGTCGTAAGTGGACGACGGTCGGGATGAGGTCGCCGACGAAGTACAGCCGCGTGGAGCTGTCGGTGAAGACGGGGTGCAGTTGATACGGCGTGTGGCCGTGGGAGATGAACCACTCCACCCCCGGCCAAGGGGTTCCAGGCCGGTCGCCCTCGACAAAACGAAGCACTCCCCCGCTTTCCAGCCCGTCGAAGTCCTCCTTCAGGTACGAGGCACGGTCCTTGTAGTTGGGATGATGGGCGTGGTCCCATTGGTTCTTGTGGATCCAATGCCGGGCCTTGGGAAACCGAAGAGTGGTGGGACCGCCGGGGTCGTCGAACCATTCCGTCAAGCCGCCGTTGTGATCGAAGTGCAGGTGGGTGACGACGATGTCGGTAACGTCGTCGATGGACATCCCGATCGCGGACAGGGCGTTGGGGATGGCGTCGCGGTCGTGAACAATGGCGAAGCGCGCCGCGAGCTCCTTGCTCCACTTTGTGCCGCAGCCGGTGTCTGCCAAGATCACGCGTTTCTCGTCGTGATCGACGGCGAGCAGCGTACGGGTGGCGAGGATGATACGATTGGCCTCGTCGCACTCGACGGCATTGCCCCATAGCACCTTGGGAACAACGCCGAACATGGCCCCGCCGTCGAGACGGAAGGCGCCGGTGACGACGGAATAGAGTTCATACCGGCCTATACGTAACATCGGCGTGATTGTACCGTCTATGCCGGGACACGATCCACAGGGGCGCGAATGATGACCGACCGACCCAACCTCATTTCGAATTCACCCTTGCTGACGGAGTCCGTGTCCGATTCGTTTTCGTCTTCCGCCCAGCCCGCCCCGACCGAGTCGGAGCGACTGAATTGGTGGGCGTACACGGCGTTCACGCTGGCCCATGCGGTCTCCAGCGCACTTCTGCTGCTCCTCACGTTGCCGGGTCTACACTGGTTCGGACGGGTGTTGGGGACGTTCGAATGGCTCATCAACTACAAACGTCGGCGGCGGTTTGCGACGGCCTTGCGGCAAGTGTTGGGGCGGGAGGCGACCGGCGCGGAGCGGCGGCGGTGGACACGCGAGTACTTCACACGAAGCCGGTGCGACAAGCTGTTCTATCTGATGTTCGATCGCATCCCGCGAGCGAGGGCGATGACGTTGCTTTCGATCGGCAATCAGGAGTTGCTGGACCGGGCGCTTTCGCGGGGGCGCGGCGTCTACATGGCCATGTCGCACCACGGGGCGCTGCACGTGGTGTCTCTGTTGATGGCCCTCCGTGGATACAAGACCGCCGGGGTGCGCGATCGTCGGGAAGGGGCGATGCGACGTTACATCCAGGAGCGTTTCGACCGGCGATACCCGGAGTTCGCGCGCATGCGAATTCTGTTTGCGGACAGTTATCCTCGGGAAATCTATCGCTGCCTGTCGGATGGGTTCGTATTGGGTAGCGCGATGGACGTGAGCCGCGTGCGCCAGCCGAACCAGAAGACGGAGGAGGTTACCGTCTTCGGCGAAACGAGGCCGTTTCCGTCGGGGCCGCTGCGGATCGCGCATCGCTGTCGAGCGCCGGTGTTGCAGGCGTTCGTGTTGCCGGAGAACGGGTTTCACTATCGGCTGGAGATCGTGGGAATGCTGATCGACCCCGACCTTTCAACGAACGAGGAATTGGCCGTCGCGGAGGCGATGCGGACGTATGCGACGAACGTCGAGAGGTACGTCCGGGAGTCGCCTAGCCTGTTAACGCGGGTTTAAGCCTGCCTTCTGCACCATTCGTTCCAGTAAAGATTCGACGATTCTACGGCGCACATCCGGGAGCGGCCCCGGGATGCTGGCGCCGGAGGCCCTTCGGTGTCCACCGCCGCCGAAGGACTGTGCAAGGGCGGCGACGTCGATGTCGGGTTGGGATGTTTGCGTTGAACCCGAAGGTGACTCTAGGGCTGCTAACCTGGCGTCGTATCCGGTCGCTTCCGCTCCCGGCTCTGAAGGTGGTTTGCTGCGAAAACTGGCGCGGACCACGCCGTCGTCGTGCTCCACGAGGAGCACGGAAACGACCACGGAAGCAATTCTCAGCGGTTCGTTGACGATATCCTCGGTGTCGGCAACGGTAGCGCCGGCGTCGGCTATGGCGCGTCGGGTGAGGGTCATCACGGCCGCTCGGTCTGTGGAGAGCAATTCCAGGGTCGCAACAGCGGCGCTTTGGAGGCGTACGCGGGCGGCGGATTCGCGTAGAAAAAGGGATTCGTAGAGTTCATGCGGCCTGACGCCGCGAGCGACCAGATCGGCGGCGGCGTCTAGGACGCGGTGGTCGGTGTTGGAATGGCGGAACCAACCGGTATCCATGGCCATTCCGATGAATAGAGCCTGGCCGGTGTTTGCGTCGATCGACCACTTCGCCGCATGGGCCCAATCGTAGAGGATGAGGCAAGTGGCCGCGGCGAGTTCGTCGACGAGGTAGAAGTCGGCGAGGTCGTCGCGGGTGGCGTGGTGGTCTACTGCGAGTTTCGGCTGAGGGGCGGCGCGGAGCCAGTCGGCGAGGGGACGAAGCTGGGTGTAGGCGCAGGTGTCGAGGACGATGACGGCGTCGCACGCATCGAGATCGGACAAGTGAAGATCACGACCCAGGACGGAAATGGGCGGAAATCTGTGAAAGAGTTCGTAGCGAGCGGGGATCGGGTCGAACAAGAGCGCCGTGGGTTGAAGGCCTTGGGACTGCAAGAATGCGCGCATGGCGACGAGTGAGCCGAGGGCGTCGCCGTCGGGTTTTTCGTGAGTTACGAGCAAAGGGCGTCGCCAGGATGCGACACGTGATGCGGCCTCAATAAAGCTTTGCGCATTCAACGTAGTCATGAGACTCTCCCCGCGGATTGTCGATTGTCTAATAGATAACGCGCCAATTACCTCATCATTCTACATTCGCCATTCTTCATTCGCCATTCGTCACGGCGTGGACGTCCCGACGGAGTTGGTCGACGAGGGCCTCCGGTGTGGGAAACTTGCGTTGCGGACGAAGTAGCCGGTCGAACTCCACACGAATAGTTCGTCCGTAAAGATCGGCGTCAAAGCCGAGAATATGCGTTTCCACGCGGTGCCCGTCGCCGCCAAAGGTCGGGGCGAACCCGATGCTCGTCGCAGCGGCGTAGGCGGTGTGGTCCACGATTGCCCGGCCTGCATAGACACCGTCGCCGGGAATGAGCTGGTCGCGGATGTCGAGGTTGGCGGTGGGGAAGTTCAAGGTCCTCCCACGGGCCAATCCGCGTACCACCGTTCCGGTCAACCCATAGGAATAACCCAGACACCGGGCAGCTTCTCGTACCCGGCCCTGGAAAAGCAGGCTGCGGATGAGCGAGCTTGAAATCATCGCGTTTTGGCCGTCGTCGAGGGTCGTGCTGACCGGCTCGACAATGCGGACGCGGAAGTTGAATTGCGGGGCCAAGCGCTGGAGCAATTCAGGAGTGCCCTTGCGGCCTTTACCGAAGCCGAAGGACGGGCCCTCGACGATATGGGTGGGGTGAAAGCGGCGGATCAAAACGTCCTCGACAAACTGTTCGGCGCTGAGAGTGAGCAAGGAGGGATCGCTGCGCGCGACGACGGTGATGTGTGCGCCGGCGTCGGCGAGACGGCGGAGCTTTTCATCGAGCGGGGAAAGGCGGAGCGGGGCCTTGGTCGGAGCGACGATAGTGAGTGGATGAGGCTCAAAGGTCAGGACCACGATGGGAGCATTCGTCTCGGCGGCGAGTGCGGAGGCTTGATCGAGCAATTTCTTGTGGGCGAGATGTACGCCGTCGAAGTTGCCGACGGTGAGCACGGAATGGGTCAACGGCGGGTCGAGCGCTTCGAGTCTGTGGATGATTTTCACTGCAACATCTCGTTCGTTCGACCTTAAGGAATCGGTTGGAAGGCGCCAGCATAGCGCGGGCGGACGCCGGTTGCAATAAATAGCGTCACCGAACGTGGTTGACATGGGGTGTGGGCGGTGCTGTTATGGTGGGCGTGTCCGAGACGATGGAGAGTGCCCGGCCTCCCACGGTGAGCGCCGCGCTCTGCGTTGACGGCGAAGCGTTGGATCGTTTTGGACGTGTTCTTCGGCACTTCTGCGTGGGGCTGGTCGATCAAGCGGTCGCGGTTCGGTTGTTGAGTTCCGATGCTCGGGTGAGGTCGCTAGCGTTGGGCCCGATCCAATCGCTGGTTCACCCTCGGATCGCGTGGCCGACGGCGGGGCGGCGGATCGAGCGGCTGCTGGACACACTATCGGCGCATCCACCGACGGTCGTCCATGCCATGTCTCGAGGGTCGTACCGGTTGGCCTCGGCGATCGCGGAGGCGTTCGACGCGGACCTGATGCTGGGGGTGACCTCGCTTGGGGATTGCGACCGGATCGCCCCGCTGGGTGTCGGGAAACACGTTCGTTTTCACGCATTCAGCGAGCCGCTGGCGGCGGTCCTCGAGACGCAACTCAAGATCGCTCGTGAACAGATCGAAGTCATCCGACCGGGGATCCCGGTCGCACCGCGGGCGGCGTGTTTCGCGGAGCCGGGGCGAGTGCCGACGGTGCTGTGTACGTCGGCGTTTGAACGCAACAGCGGCGTGGACCAGCTGATCGCGGCGGTGAGTTTGCTCGGGCAGCGCGGGCACAAATTGCAAGTCTTCCTACTTGGAGAAGGTAGGTATGAATCGGTACTGCGCCGGTTGGTGCGGACGCGCAACTTGTCGTCGTCGGTGACGTTCGCGCCGCCGTTGAGCGACCTGACGGCGGCGATGCAAAGCGCCGATATCTTCGTGAGGCCTTCGGCGGATTCGGAATTCACCGCGGACGGACTGCTGGCCATGGGCGCGGGGTTGGTCGTGGTCACCGATCCGAGCCTATTCTGCGATCACGTTCGACCGGGTGAGACGGCCATGGTGTGTGCTCAACCCACGGCGGAATCGCTGGCGGCGACGATCGAGGGGGTGCTGAATCATCGCCAGGAGGCGATCGGTCTCGCTTCGGCGGCGATGGACTATGTGCGTGAGCATCACGCTGTGAGCACGATGGCCGAGCGAACCGCCGCGGCGTATCGCCAACTTGCCCTGGCCGGCACCACGTTCGCGATCCGGGAGCCGTGATCGTTTGAACGCTACGGCACTCAGCCTTCCCGTACTGCGCGACGACGAACCGGCGCTCGCCCGGCGACTGCGTTCGGTAATCCAGGGTGAAGTCCGCTTCGATCGTCTTTCCCGCACGCTCTATTCCACGGATGCGAGTATTTACGAGATCACGCCGCTGGGCGTGGTCCTGCCTAAAAATGTTGCCGACGTTGTGGCGATGGTGAACGAGTGCCGCGCGGCCGGCGTGCCCATAGTCGCGCGCGGCGCGGGGACGGGTCTTACGGGCGGAGCTGTGGGGGCGGGGGTCCAGCTTGATCTATCGCGGTACCTGAATGGCATCGGCCCGGTTGATCCGGAGGGGCGTACGGTAGAGGTCGAGCCGGGCGTCGTACTCGATGAGCTTAACGTCCATTTGGCGGCGCATGGTTTGCAATTCGCGCCGGACGTGGCCACGAGCAGTCGGGCGACGATCGGGGGGATGATTGCCAACAACTCTTGCGGGGCGCACTCGATCGTCTATGGCCGGACGGTCGATCACGTCGTCGAACTGACGGTGGTCCTCTCGGACGGACAGGTCGTTACCTTTCCATCGCGTGAGAACGACGGCACTGCGAAACTCTTTGAGACTGAATTGGGTCGCATCCGCGATGAAAACTTCGAGGAGATCGAGCGGCGATTCCCGAAAGTGCTGAGGAGCAACGGCGGGTACGGGCTGGACCGTCTCGGACCGCCGGGCACGCGGGCCGATGCCGTCAAAATCCTCTGCGGCAGCGAAGGGACGCTGGGCATCGTCGTTCGGGCGAAGCTGCGGCTGGTGCCGATCCCACGATGCACGGGGTTGGTTGTGCTTCATTTTGGTTTGCTACTCGATGCGCTAGCGGCGACGCCGGCAATCCTACGACACAAGCCATCCGCGGTGGAACTGGTAGACAAGCTCATCATAGATGCGGGTCGGGCGAATGCGGCGATGGCGCGGCGGTTCGACTTTTTGGTGGGCGATCCAGCGGCGTTGTTGGTCGTTGAGTTTTTCGACGATAGTGACACATCCCTGGCATCGCGTGTCGAGGAACTTTTAAGAGACCGCGAGGTTACGGAGGCGACTTACTCGGCAGGCAAAGTTCTTGAACCAGTCCGGCAGGCGGACGTGTGGAAGTTGCGCACCTCGGGGTTGGGACTGTTGATGTCCAAGCCGGGCGACGCCCAACCGTACGCCTTCGTAGAGGACTCGGCCGTCGATCCATCACGCTTGCGGGATTACATCGAGCGGTTCGCGGCGATCTTGGACCGCGAGGGTGTCCACGCCGGGTATTACGCCCACGCCAGCGTGGGGTGCATTCACGTCAAACCGGTGCTCAATCTTAAAAACGGGGGCGACGTGGAGCGGATGCGACGGATCGCGGATGCGGTAAGCGATTTGGCGTTGGAATTCGGCGGGGCCATGACGGGGGAGCACGGGGACGGGATCGTTCGCTCGTGTTGGATCGAAAAGATGTACGGCCCGCGGATCACGGCCGCCTTCAAGGAGGTCAAGCGGCTGTTTGATCCGGAGGGGATCCTGAATCCGCACAAGATCGTGGACCCTTGGCCGATGACGGAGCACCTACGGTATGGGTCGGCGTTCGCGACGCAATCGGTGAAAACACACCTGGACTTCGCCGGGTACGGGGGAATGGCGGGACTCGCTGGGATGTGTACGGGGGTTGGCCAATGCCGGCAACGACTTGTGGGAACCATGTGCCCGTCATACATGGCCACCGGCGACGAGACGCACACGACTCGGGCGCGGGCGAATGCCTTGCGGGTTGCGCTATCCAATCGGGGTTTGCTCGCCGGGCTGGACGATCCACAACTCGCGGAGGTGATGGACTTTTGCCTGTCGTGCAAAGCCTGCAAGACGGAATGTCCGACCGGCGTGGATATGGCCCGGCTGAAGGCGGAGTACCTCGCGCGGCGGATTCTGACGAATGGTGCGAGCCGCCGGGCGAGGCTGATTGCAGAGCTGCCTGATCGGCTTGTGTGGGCTTCTCGGTTCCCGCGTCTGAGCAATTTACTAGCCCAATCGACGCTGTTTCGGGCGATGGTCGAACGACGTTTTGGGATCGATCGCCGTGTTCCGCCGCCGCGATTGGCGACGACGACTTTTCGTGCGTGGTATCGGCGGCATCAACGACGGCGCGGGGATGGAAAAGAGTTACGCGGCGCGGTTGTCTACTTTGTCGATACGTGGACGAACTACTTCACGCCGCAGGTAGGGATCGCGGCTGTGAAACTGTTGGAGGGCGCCGGGTTCTCCGTCGATTGCCCGAGGACGGTTTGTTGCGGTCGTCCGGCGATCGGTCAGGGCTTGCTCGCCGAGGCCCGGCAACTTGCGGAGACCAATGTCCTACGTCTGTCGCGGGCAGCGCCGGTTGGCGTACCCATCGTCGGCAGCGAACCAAGCTGCATACTGACGCTCGTCGATGAGTACCCGCAGCTTGTGCGGACGCAGGGCGCGCGGCGTGTCGCGTCACAAACGTTTACGATCGAGAGCTTCTTGCGGAGCGTGCTCGATGAGCGACCCGATGCCCTTCGGTTTCGACCGACGCAAAGCCCACTCCTGTATCATGCCCATTGCCATCAGAAAGCGATCGTCGGTTCGGCGGACGCCGTCGCCTTATTGGGAGCGGCGTTGGGCGGCGGGGCGACGGAGATCAACAGCGGTTGCTGCGGCATGGCCGGTGCGTTCGGGCACGAGGTCGAACACTACGATGTCGCCCGTGCGATCGGCGAGCAGCGCCTTTTCCCGGCCATTCGCGGTCGGCAAGAGGCCGAGGTCGCGGTGAGCGGGTTCAGTTGTCGCCAACAGATCGAGCACCACACCGGTGTTCACCCCAAGCACGTCGTCGAATACCTGGCGGAGTTGCTGGTATGAGTCCGTCGAAGCGTGCTTGTCGTGCTCGCCCGTCAAGCTATAGTGTGCCCGTCGCGTCCGGCACGATGTTCGACGCGGAAGCAGACTGAATTACGGATTAATTGGAGCATTAAACCGATGAACCTCATGCGCGTGGTTGTTCTGGGCGTGGTTTTGGCATCGACCATCGGGGGCGCGGCGGGAGAGGAGCAGAAGACGCATCCTTTTTCGGTGCACGACATGCTGGCTATGGATCGCCTCAGCGATTGGCAAGCGTCGCCGGATGGTAAGACGATCGTTTTCGTACGGCGGACGACGGATCTGGAATCCAATAGAGGTCGAACTGATCTTTGGCTGGTGAACGCGGACGGGGCCGGTCTACGCCGTCTGACTACCCATCCCGACGCCGACCACAGTCCGCGTTGGAATGCGGATGGGAAGTCGATTTACTTTCAATCGACGCGGTCAGGGTCGTCGCAGGTCTGGCGCATCGCGGCGGACGGCGGTGAGGCCGAGCAGGTGACGAAAGAGCCGCTGGACGTCGGAACTTTCGTGCTTTCGCGCGATGGATCACGTATCGCGTTCAGCATGGAAGTCTTCCCGGATGCGGATTCGGTCGAAGCGACGAAGAAACGTCTGGACGAGACTGCGGCGAGCAAGCGCACCGGTCGAGTCTATGACGGGTTGTTCTTTCGGCATTGGGACACATGGAAGGATGGCCGGCGATCGCATCTTTTTGTCATGCCGACTTCGGGCGGAACGGCAGTCGAGATCATGAAGGGGATGGACGCGGATGCGCCCTCGAAACCGTTCGGTGGGTCGGAGGAGTTCACCTTCACGCCCGACGGGAAGGCTGTTGTGTTCACGGCCCGCGATGTGGGACGAGAGGAGGCTTGGTCGACGGACTTGGACCTGTACCTCGCCCCGATCGACGGGTCGGCGAAACCGAAGTGTCTGACGGAGGCCAACAAGGCAACCGACACGCAGCCGGTCTTCTCACCGGATGGCAAAACGCTTGCCTACCTGGCCATGGCGCGACCAGGCTACGAAGCGGATGCGAATCGAGTTCACGTGATGGAATGGCCTGGCGGGTCGCCGCGGGCGATCTCCTCGTACCACTCTCCCGGCTCGATCGCCTGGTCGCCCGATAGCAATACGATTTACACGACAGGCGATCACAAAGGGCAGCATCCGCTGTTCGCCGTGGAAGTGCAAGGCGCTGAGAAGCGCGTAGGACAGGAAATCCTACAGGGTCGGACGATTGTCGCCGAGGGCAACGTCGCGTCTCCGAACACGAGCGGCGACAGGATCGTATTTGGGCTAGATCATCTCAAGTCCCCCGTGGAACTCTACTCGATCAAGCCCGACGGCAGCGACATGAAACAGATCACAAGGATTAATGCGGACAAACTGTCCGCCGCCCGCATAGGGGAATTTGAGCAATTCATGTTCGCTGGCTGGAACGACGAGCCGGTCTTCGGATACATCGTCAAACCGGTCGATTTTGACGCCTCGAAGAAATACCCCGTGGCGTTTTTGATTCATGGAGGACCGCAGGGATCGTTTGGGAATCACTTTCACTATCGGTGGAACCCACAAGCATACGCTGGGGCAGGGTATGCCGTGGTGATGGTGGACTTCCACGGGTCTACCGGATATGGCCACCAATTCTGCGACTCCATTCGTGGCGACTGGGGCGGGAAACCACTGGTCGATCTGCAAAAAGGATTAGCCGCGGCCATAGAAAAGTACAAATGGATGGACGGGGAGAAAGTCGCTGCATTGGGCGCGTCATTCGGCGGATACATGATTAACTGGATTGCGGGCAATTGGCCCGACCGTTTCCGATGCCTCGTATGCCATGACGGCAACCTCGACGAGCAAATGGCCTATTACGATACAGAGGAACTGTGGTTCCCGGAATGGGACCACATGGGAACGCCTTGGGAAAACCCGGAACACTATGCGAAGCAGAATCCCATCAACTTTGTGAAGAACTGGAAAACGCCGATGCTGGTGATTCACGGGGGATTGGATTATCGAGTTGTGGATACTCATGGGATGTCCACGTTCACGGCACTCCAACGTCGGGGAATTCCCAGCAAGTTCCTGTACTTTCCAGATGAAAACCACTGGGTGCTCAAGCCGGCCAATAGCATTTTGTGGCATGAGACGGTGATCGGATGGCTGGATCAGTGGACGAAGAAATAGAAGAAGAATTACGAGTTACAAGTTACAAGTTACGAATTACCAATTACGGTGCATACATTGCGCATCTTGAACTTGGAAACTGGGACTGCAACAGACGGATCCGGATTAACAATTAGTGGAGCGGATATGAACACCATCAATGGACTCTACGCACGGGGGCAATCCGTCTGGTGCGACAACCTTAGTCGGAACATGATCGACTCGGGCGAGTTGGCGCGGCTGATCGACCAAGGCGTCGTGGGGATCACCTCCAACCCCACGATCTTCATGAAGGCGATTACCGGCGGCGATGACTACGACGATCTGTTGCACGCGGTGTCGGACGAGATCCCGGATGTCGTGACCACGTACGAGCGGCTGGTGCTGCCCGACATTGCCGACGCCGCGGATCTTCTCCGGCCAGTGTACGAGCGCACGGACGGTATCGACGGTTACGTCAGTCTGGAAGTCAATCCCAAGCTCGCCTACGACACGAATGCGACGATCGCCGAGGCGAGGCGACTGTTTGCGGAGTTGGACCGCCCCAACGTGTTCATCAAGGTGCCGGCGACGCAGGAAGGTATCCCGGCGATCGAAACGCTGATCGGCGAGGGAATCAACGTCAACGTGACGCTGATTTTCTCGGTGGCGATGTATCGCCAGGTGATGCGGGCCTACATCGATGGGCTGAAGCGCTACGACAAAGCGGGCGGAAACCTAACACGAGTCGCATCGGTCGCCTCGTTCTTTGTGAGCCGCGTCGATACGTTGATCGACAAACTCCTGGATGAGAAGCGAAAGTCGGGCGCGAAGGTCGAAGGTCTGCCGGGCCTTGCGGCCGTTGCCAATGCGAAGCTCGCGTATGCCCGGTTCGTAGAAGTGTTCAATCGTTCAGGTGATTTCGGCCCGTTGATGGCGAAGGGGGCGCGCGTCCAACGTCCACTATGGGCCAGCACGAGCACCAAGAATCCCGCCTATCCGAACACGAAATACGTAGACGATTTGGTCGGCCCGAACACGGTCAACACCATGCCGCCGGAAACGCTGTCGGCTGCGCTCGATCATGGCCGGACCGAAGTCACCATCAACCAAGATTTGGACGGCGCACGGGCGGCTCTCGCCCGACTGGCGGAGATCGGCATTGATCTTAAGGCCGTCACCGATCAACTCACCATCGAAGGGATCAAGGCCTTCGCAAAGTCGTTCGACGAACTCCTGGCGAATCTTACCGCGAAGCGGACACGACTCAAAACCGTCGCCCGCTGACGCGAATTACGAATTACGAATTACGAATTACGAAAACGATTCCAGGCGTCGATGGCGAATGTTACAAGGGTGCGATGCGACTTAGGCACGTCAATTGAAAATTGGCAATCGACAATTTGATTGGGAAAAACAAGGATTTAAGAACGCCGCCAGTGACCGTCACCCGAGCAGCTATGGCAAGGGATCTTGCCGCTCTTGCAGTCCGGGCAGCGGACGTGGCGCTGAACAACGCCAGTGCCTTTGCACTCATCGCAGATGATGAGGCTGCCCTTCTTGCCACCGCAGCGGGAGCAGGATTTGCCGCGAGAACCGTTGCAGAGAGTGCATCGTACGCTGTAGGTCTGTGGCCACGACAGGGTGCCGCCGGATGAGACATAACGAACCATCTCCACTGAGCCACTCCCACCGCACTCTGAACAGTTGATAAAGCCCGCCCCGCCGCAACTGAAACATCGAGTCTTGCCCGCAACGCAGCCGGTCTTGGGACAGGGACGTTGGATATCTACGTAGAGTGTTCCCTTGCAGTGGGGACAGGGTTCCTCGCCGCTGCCCGCACAGAGGGAGCATGGCAGAAGGTTTTCCAGGAGTATGTACCAAGACTCGCGGGTGGCGTTGGACCAACGGACGACGCGCGTCGCCCACTGATCCCACTCCGCACGGCGGGCTTTCAGAGCCGCTCGCCAACCGTCGACCATCTCGCCGGCATCGGGAAAATGGTTGGCGAGATCAGCAATGTTGGCCTCCATGCCCGCAAAATCGTAGGCGGCAGCGTGGAGTGCGAAGGCCTGCTCGAGCCGGGCTAAGGTAGCGAGGCGGGATCGCTCACGAGCGGCGATGGCTTCTTCTTCGGCACGGGCTGCCGCGTCACATTCGGCCAGCAACGTGGACAGCTCCGCGAGCTGTATGGACCAACCTGGCGGCGGGGCGATCCGCTGGGCGGCGATCTGAGCGTTTAGTTCTTGGGCGCGACGGCGATAATCCGCAGCTTCGTCGACCCGACAGTCGCGTGCACGCTTGGTTGCGGAATAAAGGAGACCTTCTAGGCGTAGGGTAATCTCCGCTTGTTCCTGAGCCAGTAGCACTTCCTGCTGTTGCCGGGCCTGGGATCGACGATAGGCGTGGGAGGTGAGAAGGACGACAGGAACCACAAAGCCGACGACCAAGGCCAAGGGGACTATGACGCGAACCGCGCGTTGGGAATCCACGATTTACGGCCCTCGAAAGCTATTGATAGCCATGTCCCGGAAGGCAGCGATCATCTGCCCGATGCCCAGGGATATCAGGCCGCCCAATAGGGTATAATGCACCCAACTGAGTTTGCTGAAGAGTTGGACCCATTGGGCCGAACGGGACTCGATAGCTAGATCCACGTCTCGGAGCAATTGGGCTCGCTCCACGGCGGCAATTGTTCGATCGCTTTCGAACTTCTTGGCGAGCTCGGTTAGTTGATCGGATAATAATTCGCGCGCGTCGGGATGAGCGGAATCGAGCTCCAGTTTACGGCGAGCTAGTCGCTCCGAATGTTCGGCCTCCGCTGCTTTCAGGCGGTGATCGGCCGTCGCCAGCCGACTTGGCGTAGGGTCAAAGGCCCATTGCGCGGTCGGATTCAAGACCCCAATGGTCAGCACGATCAAGGCCAAGGCGGCTTCCGCGGCACCGGTCGCGCGGAAGATATGGGCCAGCCACCTGATCGCCCGGTATTTGGGAACGCCGCCAATTCTGCTTGCGGAGCGATCCAAAGGATCGACCGGACGATGATGAAAAAAGGCTGCCACCTTAACTAACCCCCATTAGGGGCTCACTTCAATCGTCGATGTAACGTTCAACCCGCAAATGGGGCAGGGTCGATCTGGTCGCGTTTGTCCTCCACCTTAGCGGCCTCGTCGGCGCCGGGAAGGGGTTCCTTCTGGGCGTCGATGACCGGCCACGACGGAGCGTACTTCTTGTTGATTGCCACGAAGTCCTTCCATTTTTCGGGAAGGTCTTCCTCGGCAAAGATCGCGGTGGTTGGGCACTCCGGCGGGCACAGGCCGCAGTCGATGCAGACCTCGGGGTCGATTACCAGAAAATTGACCCCTTCATGGAAGCAATCGACGGGGCAGACCGCGACGCAGTCGGTGTATTTACACTTAATGCACGGTTCGGCAACAATATGGGCCATCGGGCGACTCTCCGTTTCTAAACCATTCAGGCTCACCTACGGCGAACCCCAGGGTTCGTACACTCTACCACAAGTTTATCTATCGAGAAATCCTGAATCCCGCAAGTTCTGCGATTTTGGAAGTATGCGCGCCAAGCGACAGCTTGTCACCGGGGGCGGCGAATCCTATCGTGCAGGCGATGGCGACGTCGGGCCGATTCCTACCCTCTGCGTGGTTGATCGCGGCGCTTACCTTGGCCTCACGTCTGTTGGGGCTGGTCCGAGAGTCCCTTTTTAGTTACTACTTCAGCACCAGCGAACTACTTTCCGCCTTTCGAATTGCCTTTCAGGCCCCCAACCTCGCCCGCCGGCTGTTCGGCGAGGGTGCCCTCTCGTCGGCCATGATCCCCGTGCTCACGGAGAGCATCCAGCAACGGGGCGAGGAAGCCTCACGCCGCTTCGTCGGAACCATCCTCACCTTGCTGGTCTGGGTGCTCGTGCTCGCAGTGATCGGCATTGAGATCGTCATCGCGGTCTGGCGGGCGGTGCAGGACGACCTCGCGTTGCAACTGACGGCGCTAATGATGCCGTACATGGTGCTGATCTGTACGGCCGCCGTCGCCAGCGGGGTGCTCAACGTTCGCCAGCACTTTGCAATACCGGCGGCGGCCCCGACCATCCTCAACGTCGTCATGATCGTCGCGTTGCTTGGTGGGGCACTCCTCGGCGACCTTACTCAACCCTCGTTAATGTACTGGGTGTGCGGCGGAGTGTTGTTGGCCGGCGTGCTCCAAGTCGTCATCACCGGCGCTGCGCTGCACCGCGTGTCGTTCTTTCCGACCTTCGGCGGTACCTGGCGCGATCCGCAGGTACGTCGCGTGTTCGCACTGATGGGCCCGATGGCGTTGGGACTATCGGCCGTGCAAATCAACACACTGATGGACAGCGTGATCGCCTATCTTTTTGTCTTTGAGGGTGGCGAGCGCGTCGGACCGGCGGTGCTGGGGTATGCTCAATTCCTTTATCAATTACCGTTGGGCGTGTTCGGGATTTCGCTGGCAACGGCGATTTTCCCTCTCCTTTCAACCAAGGCCGCCCAAGGGGATCGCCTGGGGATGGCCGAGGTCTTTGAACGCGGCGTCCGCATGAGCCTGTTCATCGCCCTGCCCAGTTCAATCGGCCTGATCTTCGTTGCCCATCCCTTGGTGGCAACGCTCTACCAACGGGGAGAGTTTGACGCGGCGGACACGCAACGGGTCGCCGCGACGCTTGTGTACTACAGCCTCGGCATCGCCGCCTACTTCGCCCAGCACATCGTGGTTCGCACGTACTACGCACTGCAGGATAGTCGAACGCCGGCGCGTATCGCATTGTACATGGTCGCGCTGAACTTGGTGATGAATCTCAGCTTGGTGTTCGTCATGGAGGAGCGCGGATTGGCCCTGTCCACGTCGATCAGCGCGACCGTGCAAATCCTCTGGTTACTGGCGAGGCTTCGGCGCGTGCTTCCGGAGGTCGGATGGACTCGTCTGTTGCTGAACCTGTCGCGGACGGTGCTGGCCACGGCGGCGATGGCCGTAGCACTTTGGATCCTCACCTCCTCCGGGCTTTCCGTGGATCGGCTGGTCGGGCAATCGGGGATCCAGTTATTGATCCTCGTTGTCACCGGCGTAGCCGTGTATCTTCTCGCCGCGCGCGTGCTCCGGGTCGAAGAGCTTTCGACGGCCTTCCACAACAGCGTTGAACAACGCTGACTCGAAATGAATCTATTACCCTCGTAATGCGAAGGGGCAATATGTCGTACCGAGGAGCTATTTCTGCGGCTTTACCCAACGAAGGTCGCGGCTTCGGGAATGATTTGAAGAGCTTTCCCGTTTGTAAGCCGGTAGATCGAAAAGTCCTTGCGGTCCAGAGTAAACACCGTATCGATGGCTTCCCGCTCCGCCAGAAAGACCAACGCGGCATCGGGCAGATCGGTGTGGAGCGAGTTATACTGCTCAAGAAATTTCGCCAGGTAATCCGAAGCATCATCACCCAACGAAGCGATGCGAATCTCACGAGCACGTACCATAGCGAAAAGTGTTTGCACAGCCTTGGGGATTGTGCGTAGCAACCAAACTGCCTCGGTCAAAACCGGCCAGCAGGTCACCGGAGGCTTTTTCAACCTTTGAAGTTGCTTTAGACAGCGTTGATGGCCGGCGTCACGGCGCGAAAGACATGCAACCAAGGGCCCTGTATCGAGCAGGACCGGTTCAATCACGCCCGAACCCCTCGAAGTAGGCCCGATTGGTGCTTAGATCGGAGGGTAAGTTCGGGTCGTCGATACAACCGATAAACCCTAACCGGCTCCAGCGGTCAAAGAGCGTTTCATCACTGCCTGAACCAGGGGGAGATTGCGGTTGATCTCCATCGCAAGCTGACGCTAGATATGCGAGCGCTTCGCGCACCAACTCCGCCGGCGTCACGCCCTTTGAACGAGCGAGTCCGTCGATTTGCCGCTTCAAGTCGTCGTCAAGTTGTAGGCCGTTTTTCTTGGACATACGACGGATTCCCCAGCTTCCCTTCCGTTTTTGAGATTATACCCTTAATCCTTCGTCACCGTCAAGGGAACCTTTCGCTCATCGCCCCGTGGCATTATCGAGGGCGATTCTCGCATTGCGTTGGAGCATATCGAGCTTGGCGCGGGTCATGGCCGATCCGTGTAGTTGTTCGCGGTAGTCGTCGGCTGACCAGCCGAGAACATCGTCCAACGCCGGTTGCGGGCCGGGAGGCCGGATAGCGAACCGCGGTTCACGGGTCGTCGGAGCATCGCGGTTGTAGGGGCAAACTTCCTGACAGATGTCGCAACCGAAAACCCAATCGCCCATCATTTTCTGAAATGCTTTGGAGATGTCGCCGCGATGCTCGATGGTGAGGTAGCTGATGCAGCGTGAGGCATCCATCTCGTAGGGTTTCGGAAACGCCTGGGTCGGACAGGCGTCCAGACAGGCCGTGCATGTGCCGCAGTGATCGGCCAGCGGCTCGTCAGGGGCGAGTTCGAGGGTCGTGACCACCGCTCCTAGGAAAAAATAGCTTCCGATCTCGTGATGGAGGACCAGGGTGTTTTTGCCGATCCAACCGATCCCGGCGGCGGCGGCCAATTCGCGTTCGAGAATCGGAGCGGTATCGACGCAGACCCGCGCCGCGAACGGCTCGGCGAGTTCGGCCCGCATCCGCTCCACAAGCTCCGTCAGCTTGGTCCCAATGACATCGTGATAGTCGTCGCCCCAAGCGTACATCGCCACTCGGCCCCGTGCCGTTGCCTCGCCTTCGGTCTGTGGAGCGGAGTGCTGCCGATAGCTAAGCGCCACAACAACCACGCTCTTCGCGCCTTCGAGGGTCGTAGAGGGATCAGCGCGCATCTTAAAGTGTCGATGAAGATAATCCATCGAACCGGCGCGTCCGCTAGTAAGCCAATCGGCTAAGTATGCGCTTCGTCCGATAGGTGCGGCGCGAGCGATGCCGCATCGTTCAAAGCCAAGCGAAGCGGCCAGTTCGCGTATCAGGCGGCTCTTGGCATGCCGGTCCATGCCCACATGCTACGGGGACGTATTTCCGATACAATCTCAGTCGGAGTGTGTGGGCCTAAGAGCGCAAGCCCGCCGCAGGCGGGTCCGCCTATTTTTCGGACCAACGGTGAACCAAGAAGGGGGTTGTGCGGCGATGTTCAACTATGACTGGTTCAACGGCCCGGCCTTCCAGGAGCATCAAGACGAAGCCAAATGGCGTTGCGCCGTCAACCACTTCCCCGATGTGCCGCCCGAGGATCGGGCCGCGAACGAAGGGATTCAAAAGCTCTTCGCGGAACTAGAGACACGGGCGCTCATCTACCTCCGCGACGGGTTTAGCTACGAAGTGAAAGAGATCGCGGACGTCGGAAGCAAATCCCATCTGGTATTCGAGTGCATGCCGGTGGACGATCATTACAAAGTAGGGGCGTTCGTGGTGTCGCTACCGTACGAGGAGATCGTCCGCGTGGAAGTGTTCGCCGTGCATCCCAGCGAAAAACCGGAAGACGTTCCGCAGATCACCGGCTTTCGCGGCCATCCCGATCAAGTAGACCATAAATACGCCGAACCCAAACCTGGCAAACCACCTCGCTAGCAACCCGTCCCAACGGTTCATCAACGGGGAAGCAGTTTAGCGCGTTATGGTCCGCGGTCGGGTCGCGGGCCTCCGCCACCCGGTCCCGCGCCGGGGCCTCCGCCGGGACCGCCACGGAATCCACCGCCTCCCATGGGCATTTTGATTCCGCGCTCGGTGGCGCGATTACGCATGGCCGTAAAATAGGCCATTTGCCGGCCGGCACGATCCGGGTCGCGGGATTCCGAGCGATCCTTACGCTGCTCGCGCGACTGCTGACCCATCATGCCGGCGAAGCGCTGTCCTTGTTCGGCGCGGGCCTTCTCGCCGTCTTTATTTTCTTCTTCCTTACGCCGCTGCTCCCCCTCTTTCATCCGCTCCTGAAACTCGTCGATCTGGCGGTCGAGGACGGCGTTTTTCTCCTCCTCCGACGGGGCCGCGAAGTATTCATCGACGCGCTTGTTCATCTCTCCCTCCCAAACCGTGCGCATGTTCTCGGCGATCTGGCGGCGCTGCTCGTCGGTGAGATCGTCGCGTCGCATGGTGTCGCGGATGGTTTCGCGGAGCTTGTCGGGTTCCTGAACCCCGGCTTTTAACGAATCGACCGACATTTCCGGGGGGATCACCACACCCCCGGCCTTGGCCCGCGGCCCGCGAAAGACGGCCCAAGCGGATCCGCCAAGCAGGGCAGCGCACAGACCCGTGATGATCCAGGTCTGAGGCGTTCGAAAGTTCGGCATGGTCATGGCAATCAACTCCTAATTCTCGAAGTCCGTCACATGTCCGTCGCTGTAGAGATAGCGTCGGGCGCCGGGTTTGCCGCCGGGGCCGTGGAAGTTGTTATAGTCCTGAAAAATCCAGAACGCATTGTCGGCCACTTTGATGTTCGCCCGACCGAACATCGCCGCAACCTCCGGGGCGGTCCTCCCGCCCAGGGGCGGCCTGGTGCGATATTCGTAGCTCGACCCTTCCGACTGGAAGAACGTCAGGCCGTTGTTAGGCGCAAGTCGTGCGTCGTCCGACAGGTCGCCGGGACAATGAAACGCCTGCGGTTCACCGACTTCGATTCGGAGCACATCCGCGATGCGAATGGCCTTCGGCCCTGTGCTTGGAAAGGGAGACATGGAGGGCATGAAAGACGCATAGGGGAACCGGTCGCGGTTGGCGGACATGTACAGCGCAAGTCCGGCACCGATCTGGCGGAGGTTGCTGGCACAGGCGGTGCGTTTGGCCGACGCCCGGGCGCTGCTCAACGCGGGCACGAGGATGCCCACCAAAAGACCTATTACGGAAATCGTTACGAGTAACTCGATGAGGGTAAACGCTCTCCGCATGGTCGATTTCATCCCGCCGGGGATCGCACTCCCTGAACGCGCAGAATTCTACCAAGCTTAACGACACAACGCAGCATGTTATTGCAGTCGAAACTTGTGGGTTTTAGTCAGTCCCTTGCTGTTAGGCACGAATGGAACGCCTTTCGTGATACCCGTCAGGCTTGTCCCGGAGGGACGGCTGACTGCCGTCCAACCGTCCCTCCGGGACTTTCAGCGTTGCGGCATCCTCCACCCCAGCGATAAATCGCTGGGCTATTTTCACGCCGTGCCTCCGGCACGGATTCGGATTTCTCGATAGGCAATCGCGCGATCGTCTTACAGAATTGTGAGTAACACCAAGAGTCACTCCCCCTGGCAAAGGCCTCGCTCGGTCATTCGCGACGCCGTTTTAGGAGTGAAACGAATTTATACGAAAGCACGGAGGCACTAAGCCACGAAGGCAGTATCAATCGGTTGGGTGGGCTACATCCCTTGGACCTGGAGGAGACGACGTTTAACGATCGGCGTCATGCCTACGTCCATTGCGTCCCCCCGCTCTCAAAGAAGCGGGCCATCCGTCCGATCATCGACTCCCCCGCCTCCAGAGGAGGCGGGCCACCCGTCCCGCAAGAAGGCCCGGAACCCGGCCTGCTCGAAGTGATGATCTGCGCTGAGGGCCTGCGTGCAGCCCTCATCCTTCATGACGACGAATGACAAGCAATCCGTTAGGGATCAGTCTTTGTCGGAACGCGAACGGTACAGCTCGAGGCCGCGATCAAAGAGAGAACGCGATTGAGGGACGATGCGAATGGAAGGATTGGCTTGCATGGATTGGATCACGCGGTCGGCGGTGGGGCGCCAATCCACACGGGCAAATCCGTCGGCAAATTCCAGTAGGATATAGTCGGTGGTGAGCAGCGGCGCTTTCACCCGCCGGGACCAGGCCAACGCGGCAACGTGCCACGCATCGTTGGGAATGAACAACGCGCCTAGGAACGATGTGTCGACATAGATCATTGCTTAGGCGAACCGTGGATGTAATGGTCATGCTGCTCGGACCAATCGGTCGGATCATTGGCAATGGGAAGTCGTTCCGCCAGCTCGACGAGGTCGTCCAGCACTCCCCCGGCCCCATTATCCTCGAACACAACCTTCACTGCGGTCGGAGCAGCAATTCCCGCCGGCACGGGTTCATCGAGCAGCACCTTCCTGCCGTCGTAATGTCCGTTGATGATCGTCATGGGCTTCGTTCTCCGTTTGTTTCCGCCATTGTACGGTCTTGCGCTTCCCATTACAAGTCCCTGGTTGTGTGCTTTGGGAGGTCGGGCGGGCCGCAAACGGGCCCGGACACGCCGGGAACCCTTTCCCGCTCTGCGGAAGGGATGTTGGCGACTCCGCCCTCACCCCAACCCTCTCCCTAAGGGAGAGGGGGTACCATTCTGCGTGCGAGAATCCACCGAAGGCGGACTCGCACGAGCTTCGGTTCGTCCCGCCGGCCTTTGACGACGTTCCATACCACTCGTTCACAAAAACAGAGACAATAACACCGGACAATGCCGCACGACTTGCGGGGGCCACAGGCGCAAAGGAATGAAGAGGCCGCAGGCAACAGATTCGACTGGCTACCTTTGGGTAGAGAAGGGTGAACCCAAGGAAGGCGTGGTGGCCGAGGTGGCGCCCATCCTTCCCGTCGCCCACACCTACTCGTTCAGCGTTCCCACGGCGATGGAAGAGACCCTCGCGCTCGGACAGCGCGTGCTTGTTCCGCTTAGACGAAAAGGACGAATGACACCAGGGTTCGTCGTCGGCCTGGATCGACGGACGTGGGACAGCACGCTGCGCCCCGTAGGGTCGCTCGTGGATTCGGCGAGCTTCTTAACTCCGGACCTCATCGAACTCGGACGTGAAATCGCGGCACACTACTGCTGCCCGCTGGGTCAGACCCTCAAGGCCATCACCCCGGAGGCCGTTCGTAGGCAACGTGGGCTGAGCAAAGTGCGCTACGCACGGCTGGTCGCAACGCCGGATGAAATCCGCGCGAGCTTGAAACGCATCGGAGCAAAACGGCAGGCGTTGATCGACGCGCTTTCAGGCTTGACGACACCTGTTGCGATCGACGATTTGTTGCGACAGACCACGTCATCGGCCGCAGTGCTGCACGGGATAGTGAAAGAAGGTTGGGTCGAGGTCACCGTCCGGCATGAACTACCGGCCGAGCTGGAGGCGGATTGGCCCGCGGTGGAACCGAGCTTTGAACTCAACGAAGAGCAGCGAAACGCGCTTGAGCAGATTCAAGGTGCGATCGAGGCGAACCGGTTCTCGGTGACGCTGCTGTTCGGAGTGAGCGGCTGCGGCAAGACGGAGGTCTACATCCGTGCGATGCGCCGGGCGCTGGAACGGGGGCAACAGGCGATTCTCCTTGTGCCCGAGATCGTCCTGACCACGCAGCTTGTCGGGCGACTGGCGGCACGTTTTCCGCACGTTGCGGTCAACCATAGCGGACTGACGGAGGCCGAGCGCTCGTTGCAGTGGCGGCGGATCGCGGCCGGGGAGAAGCAGGTCGTCATCGGGACACGCAGCGCGGTTTTTGCCCCGTGTCCCAATCTCGGATTGATCTGCGTCGATGAGGAACAGGAGACCAGTTTCAAGAACCTGCAATCCCCGCGGTTCCACGTGCGTGACGTGGCCATCATGCGCGGCAAGCAACGCAACATCCCCATCGTGCTTGGCTCCGCGACGCCGTCCTTGGAGACGTGGTACAAAAGCGAGCACCGCGCGGACTATCGGCGAATCATCATCTCCCGCCGCGTCAAAGACCTTCCCATGCCCAAAGTCCATATCGTCGACATGGAGAATGAATATGCCGAATTGAAAAAGCCCGTCGTTCTGTCGCGGACCATGGAACGGTTGCTCGGGGAGACGCTTTCTCGCGGCGAGCAGGCATTGGTGCTAATGAATCGCCGAGGGTTCGCCCATCGCCTTTACTGTCCCGCGTGCCGCGCACGATTGACGTGCCCGAACTGCAATGTCGGGCTTGTCGTTCACACGGCGATCGGGCAGTCGATCTGTCACTATTGTCGCTGTCGAGTGGTCACACCTACCGTTTGCCCCAATGTCACCTGTGGCGAAAAACTTGTGCAGGTGGGGTTGGGAACGCAGCGGGTCGAGGCGATCCTGGCCGAGCATTACCCCAAGGCCCGCATTCAACGGGTGGACAGTGACACGATGAGTCACCGGTCGCATTATCAGCGGATCATCGATGACTTCGAGGCCCGCAAGATCGACATTCTGGTAGGAACGCAGATGATCGCGAAAGGCCTTGATTTTCCATTCGTATCGTTCGTGGGCGTGGTGCACGCGGACTCTGCAGCGCTGGCCACGGACTTTCGCGCACATGAAAGGTTGTTCCAGTTGATGACCCAAGTGGCGGGTCGCGCGGGCCGGGCCGATGCCCCAGGACAGGTTGTGGTACAGACCATGACACCGGAAATGCCGGCGCTATCGTTCGCATTGCGGCACGACTATCCAGCGTTCGCCGAGGCGGAGTTGAAGATACGGCAGCAGGTTGGTTTCCCGCCGTTCCGGCGGCTGGCGCGGGTGGTGTTGATGCACCCCCGCGAGGAAATGGCGCGGCGTGAGGCCGAAGCGCTTGTGGTTCGCATTCACTCGACGATCGAGTCGTTGAAGCTCGCCGATACGGACATCATCGGCCCCAACCCGTGTACGCTTTCGCGGTTGCGCGGGCGATATCGGTATGACGTTCTCGTGCGGACGCCGAGGGCGAGTGACATGCGGAAATTGACCGCACAGTTGGAAACGGACGGCGCACTTCGCACCAAGGCCGAGTCGATCATAGTCGATGTCGATCCAGTGTCACTGGCGTAGGAGTTCGACCATAGACCGCATCCTTACGGGCGCGGCTCTGATATCGGCTTCAATGCTACACACACATCAACCTCGCATGTTCGGCCATGCAGAACCGGTCGGTCATTCCGGCAATGTAGTCGCAAATCACACGCTCCGCGCCTTGCTCATCGACGCGGGCGGAAAATCTCGCAGGCAAAGCGTTCGGATCGCGAAGGTAAGTGTTGAATAAAGCACGGATCATGGTTTGCCCCTCAGCGTCGGTCCGCGCAACTTCGGGATGACGATAGACGCATTCGTACAAAAAGCTCTCCAATTCGACGAGTCGCGGTTCGGCAATAGTCGATAGAGCGACCAGCGGCGTGGGCACGGTTCGTACTTGGCCTGGCGAATGGATCGGGGTGAGTAGTGACCGTGAGGTGTGCACGATGTCCGCGAGCAGTGTGTTCAGTAAAGCATCGAGCACTATGCGACGGACCGAATGGATATTCTCTATGCCGCCGCCTTTCACGGACTCATCAAACGCTCGTCGCCACAAGGCAAGCTCACTCAATTCGGACAAATCAACAAACCCCGCACCGATAGCGTCCTCCAGATCGTGACAGTTGTAGGCAATGCGATCGGCCAGTGAGACGATTTGCGACTCGACGGACGGGCCGTCGTGCATCGGTTGGGCGGTGTCGTACCGTGTGGTGTGCGTTCGCAGGCCGGCAAGGACTTCGAGTGTGAGGTTCAACCCGCGGAATGCGGGAAAGGGATGCTCAAGATATTCGACGACGCGTACCGAGTGGGCATTGTGGTTGAACCCGCCGTGGTGCACCATCGCTTCGTTGAGGGCGGTTTCTCCCGCGTGGCCGAAGGGTGGGTGGCCCAAATCGTGGGCGAGCGTGATCGCCTCCGCCAGAGCTTCATTGGCGCGTAAGGCGACGGCGAGGCAGCGGGCGATCTGTGCGGCTTCGAGTGTATGGGTCAGTCGCGTTCGGAAGTGGTCATGGTGCGACGGAGCAAATACCTGCGTCTTGTGCTCGAGGCGCCGGAAGGCCGTGCTCTCAATGATCCGATGGCGGTCGAACTCGAACGGGCCGCGCAGGGGATCGTCCGGCTCGGGATGCACACGGCCACGCGAACCGGCGGAGCCCACGGCATAAGGGGCGAGCGAGTGTTCGCTGTCGGGCATCGGATTGTATTCTACGCTCACATGCTAAAACGGGGGAACTTCTAACTTTGAACTTCTAGCTTCCCGCATTGGCGCCAAGGGAGCGAAGGAACCGGAAGTCGAAGATGCCCGTGTTGTGGCCGTCGGACCAGTCGAACTGGATGGCGTAGGCGCCGACGAGACGGGCGGTAAGCACACGAACGCCGGTGGGATCGGCCTTGAGAATGCGTAAAGGATTGCTCCCTTGTTGTTCACGTTCGGTGCGGCAGGTGGCGCAGGGGCAGACACGACGAAGCTGGGCGAGGGAGAATTCGCTATTTTTCCCGTCTTTCCACTCAATCAGCAGTCTTTGCTCGGCGATTTTGACCTTCAAATCCTTGGGCGTAACGGAATCGTCGTGCGGGCCGCGATGGGCGGACGGAGCGGGGATCGCGGACGGGTCATCAGGCATGGAGGTTAGTTTACTTGAAAGGCCCCGGAGCACCTAAACGCGGGTTGTCGCCGGCTCGGCGTGTGCCCCGGCGAGGGCGGGTTCAAAGGCCGATGACGGCGAAGCCTCGACAGCCAAGAGCTTCTCTCGACGAGATGGCCGGATGGGAATGGGTCGGGGCGACCGGCGGCGAACGGCGAGATATTCGTCGAAGAAGCACAGTATCCGGTCGGCATAAAGTTTCGGGGCGACCACCACGCCATGGTTGTGGCTGGCGCCGGGAACGATCCACAAGGATTTCGGTCCAAGGGCGAGATCGTACAAGGCCTGCGACTGAGCGATGGGAATGGTGCTGTCCTTCTCCCCGTGAATGAGCAGGATCGGCTTAGGCCCCATCCGTACGACGGCCTTTCGCACTGACGGGAAACGACAATTGAACCGGCGGGCACACTCCCGAAACAGGAGCCAACGAAGGAATTGCCAGAAAACTGGCGGGTGGTTTTCGGCGACGATGCGGATGCGAGCAAAGATGGTGGCAAAACGCCGCATCAGGTACTCGAGCGTGGTATCGCTGCTGAAGGCGCCGTCGGTGACGATCGCACGGACGTTTTCGACCGCCGCAGCCGCCAAGATGGCTGCTCCGCCGCCGCGGGAGATCCCGAACACTCCGATATCGCAAGGTCGATCTTGTTGCTCTAAGTACGAACCGATGAAGGCGATCGCGCCGAGCATATCATCCCGTTCGCGATCGCTAGGCCACTGCCGCGGACGGTAGCCCTCTTCGGGAGCCGAGGCGCCGTGGCCGCGAAAATCGAAGGAAAAAACATCGTAACCGGTGTCGAGCAGCGGCCGACAGTAGCGCAGGCAACTTGCTCGATCAGTGCCGAACTCGTGGGCGAACACGACCATGCCCAGGGGCAGACTATCGGCATCGCGGTGGGACAGGATGGTGCCTTCGAGAAGATGGCCATCGACGGCGCGGAAGCTGACCTCCTCGCCGTTCCACCGTTGGCTGTCGTTGCAGCCGTTCTCCGGGGTGGGGGCAACGTCGTCGAGAATGTTGATCATGATCCGGACATAACGCCGTAGGACAAGAGCGGGGTAGATGAGCAATCCGCCCAGGACCAGGGCGATCGCCAACGCGCTGCCCAGCGTCCACATCCACGGATGAATCGACCAGTCCATTATCTACCTGCTCCGTCGCAAACGGGGCGAACCTCTCACGTAACGAACTTCAAACCCTCGATGAATCAGACACGCCCGGACCTCTACGGGTTGGCCCAATACCCGATTGGTCTACGAAATCAGACCGCCGTGCCACCTCGGTCCTCCGAGTGTTTTACGATCGACAGGCTTAAAGGCAAGTCTTTAGTTATCGTCCGGGTACCGAGAGCGTGACCATACGTTAAACTAGGGCGGGATGGGGTCATCTTCACCCAGCCAAGCCGGGTAAAGGGGTGAACGCCCCTGGAGTACTCGGACCACGTCCTCGACCACATCGTTCATCCTCGCCAAGCCTGCGACGGATCGTGACCCAATGTGGGGGGTGAAGATAGTGTTGGGGACCAGCATGAGGGGATGATCGGCTAGTAGGGGTTCGGGGTCAAATACGTCCAAAGCCGCACCCGCAAGTGTCCCAGCCGCCAGAGATTCCGCCAAGGCTAGGGAGTCGACGACACCCCCGCGAGATGTGTTGATGAGGAGGGTACCCTTTTTGAACTCCTTCAAGGCTGCGGCGTCGATTAGGTTTCTTGTGATCTCGGTCAAGGGGACGTGCAAAGTGACGACATCGGCGTGGGCATACAATTGATCCTTGGTCACCGGCGTTGCGACGAAGTCGAGCCAGCCGGGAGAGACGATATCGTTGTAGAGGATGGTCATACCGAATCCGTTGCGGCAGCGCCTTGCAACGGCCCGCCCGATCCGACCCATCCCAACGATGCCCAAGGTCAATTCGGACATCTCCCGCGAACAGGACCCCCCGCGCGCTTCCCAAAAACTTCCCCTGCGTACCATCGCGTCGCAACCGCTGATGTTGCGCAACAAGCCGATTATCATGCCTACGGTGAGATCGGCGACGGCGTCCGTCGAGGCGTTGGGCGTGTAGACTACGGCGATGCCCCGCTTCCGTGCGGCGTCCACGTCGATGTTCTCCAGACCCACACCGCCTCGTCCGATCACGCGAAGCCGGGGGGCTGATTCGATTACGGCGCGGGTGACGGTGGTGCGTGTGCGGACGAGGAGCGCGTCGCAGTCGGCGACGGCCTCCTTGAGATGAACTTCATCGCAAGCGTCAAGGACGACGACTTCACCGACAGCGCGGAGCTTCTCCACCGCGGGGGCGTCGAACGCTTCGGCCAATACGATGCGAGGGCGTCGCTTGGGCATGGTCGTCGATCATCCGCTTCGCCGGGGAGGGAGTCAATCCGGAGTGAACGCGCCGTTCGAGGTATTTCCGGGTATGTTGCAGGCCGGCAGGGTATTTGTAGGATGGAAACGATGGATCGAGTTCGCGCCCGGTGTTACCATTCGTTGCACGGTTGGTTCCTGATCGCGGCAATCGGAGCGGCGCAGGGGTGCGCACCATCGGTCGAATCGAAACAGACTCATCCCCAAACCGAAACGGCAAGCCCGGCAGCAGGAGACAAAAGCATGGCACTGACGATCCGAAGTTCGGCCTTCGCGAACCAAGCATGGATCCCGAAACGGTTCACGGGAGACGGTGAGGACGTATCCCCGGAACTGTTGTGGTCCGGCGTTCCGACGGGGGTGAAGGAACTGACGCTGATCTGCGACGATCCGGACGCACCCACGCCCCAGCCGTGGGTGCATTGGGTCATCTTTAAGATACCCGCGACCGCGACCGGCCTTCGAGAGCACGTTCCCACCACCGGGTTGCTCTCCGAGCCGGAGGGGGCGATGCAAGGCGTCAACTCGTGGAGTGAGATCGGCTATCGGGGCCCGGCGCCGCCTCGTGGACACGGTGTCCATCATTACCATTTCAAGCTCTACGCCCTTGATACGGCCCTGGCCGTTGCCGCCGGAGCGGACAAGAAAACCATTCTCGCCGCGATGGAGGGCCACATTCTCGCTCAAGCAGAGTGGGTCGGCACCTACGAACGGTAAAGGCCCATCGCCGAAGATCCTGAGTGGGGCCGTTCGCTCGCGTGCCAAGAGCTTGGTTATGCTTCGGGGTTGAAATAAGACAACCTGAAACCGTCGCGCAACTGGCTTTGATTTGGCTTCGTTATCCACTTTACGACGCCGTAAGTCGTTGTTCGTCATAGGATTATCGTTTTGTAACTGGCTTTGTTTGGTAGGGGCGCTTTTTCGCGTATGTCCCTATTTCCCAATGCGTCTGCGCGCGGGCTGGGCGCTGAGGGCTTCAACTACCGTAATAACTTCGCGGGTGATCGGTGGAATTTCTGACCGGACCGATCAGAGCCAAGGGGGGATTGGCGATTTTCGATTGTCGATTAAAGGATTCGTTGTGGCAGTTGATCGTCGAGCGTTCGGCCTTGAATCGTGATGCCGGAGTGTTCGAGCACGCGACCGACCTACCAGCCATCTTCGCGATGGATCGCCACATGGTAGGCGGATCGATTCATTGTGACGATGCTTCGCTTTGGATGACTTTTCTCAGTTGGGGCGCCACCTGCGATTGCGTGGCACGTTGAAACTCTCGTGCTTCGACGTTCTGTAAGTCTTCGAGAAAACGCCGGAGGCATGTGGTTGCGTTTGTCGCAGTGCGCGGAGTGCCCTCGCGAAGCAGGCTCACGATAAAGTCGGTCGTAGACTGGGCTGCAGGAGGCGTGTCCACCATTACACACTCGAGATACGCCCTGTTGGAAATCAGTTTCTGAACCATATACGCGCCCATTCCGGATATTCGGAATCCGCGCACTTGGGAAAACTCCTCCGGGTCGCCGTGGTAGGTATGCACGAGACCCTTACGCCACAGCACCTCCAAGAACTCGAGGGTGCACGCGGGGTCGATGCCAAGTTCTTCAAGTAGTCGCCCCAGATCGGCGACAGGTACGAATCCCTCTCCCATCGTCGATCTGGCGCGGACCTGTGCTGCGAGCAATTGAAGAACGTAGCAAGGCGCGAAACGCGAGAAGGTGTTTTCTCTATCAGTTTCGAACAGCGTCAACACGTTGGGAACCTCGGACTTGTCCCCTGAGTAATACCGCCGTGTACCGCGGGCGATCGTATACACAAGCTCCTCGAGCGAGAGTGCGAACGTCGCGTCAGTCGCGGCCGCAAAAAACAGTTGCTCGGCTCCGAGGTGTCCGGAACGAATGAACGTATGGAACAACTTCAGACCGCGTCGCACATCACCATTCGAGAGGCACTCATAGCAAACTGCGACGTCGTCGTTTGAAAAAAACGCTCTTTCGATCTTTCGCAATAGCCGCGAGATGTTCTGGGGTTGAACCGCCAGGTTCTTCCCGAACGAGAAGACCCGTTTTCTTGGGAGGAGTTCATCCGTCTTGGAAATCGCGTACTCAAGTCGCTTTTGAAGCACATCCCGCATTCGGGGTGCGGGTACGTGGAAAACGGTGTCCTGGTAGGCCGCCAGGGGACCTTGTGGCGACGTGTGCCGCCAATACCATGCCTCCTGTAGGCTTACAAGTACAAGGCACTTGAGATCACTCTGCAATGCCTTGGATGCTTTATACACTGCCTGCTGAAACTCCTCGTCATGATGATCCGCGTTGTCAAGAACGAGGCATGACGCGACGTGATCGTGCGTTCGCAGATAGTCAAACACAGACATCACAAATTTACGCGAGTCAGCGTGTAGGCTTTCTAAAAGCTCGCAAAGTTTCGTCTGGAACGCCCCGGCATCGGTCGTCTCCAATTCAGCATGGGTTCGCTTGAATCGGCAGACATCGCCCCAAAACAGTAGCTCGACAGCTTTTTTTGATGACAGATCGAAAAAATCGGTTGTGCTGCCATCGCGCGTGGGCAGCGGTTGCTGGTCGAGTTTCTCGATCTCGGCGATCAGCTCAGAATAAATCCACTCAACGGCTGAATTCGGATCAATTGTGCTGGTTCGAAAATCAATCACGAACGGTACTGCGGCGGATGGCAAATTGGGGTTGCATGCACGCGAGAAGAATCGTCGTAGGAACATCGACTTGCCGACGCCAAGATTGCCAATGAGGATAAGAGTAGTACCCCGAGGGGGCTTGCCGTCCCTGTCGCTCGATTGAACTTTGTCGGTTATTTGTAACTCAAACTGACCGATTTTCGTCGTGAACGCGGATAGGGCAACAAAAATGCGGTGTTTCCTGCCGATACCGGTGTTGGAATCGAAACCCGGTCAGGA
>JAGVHG010000029.1 GCA_020056715.1 Phycisphaerae bacterium
CAGTCTTTGCGGCCAGCGGTTCGACATCTACAATCGCTCGTGGAGGTTTTCCATTGCCCGCGGTCGTTTATCCCATTGTGTTTGAGCCGATCTTCAAACCGCGCATTTGGGGCGGGCGGCGGTTGGAGGCGTTGCTCAACAAGAAACTCCCGCCGGGGGTGGCGATCGGGGAGTCGTGGGAAGTGGCCGATCTGGAGGAGGAGCAATCGGTCGTAGCGGCGGGTCAGGGGAAAGGGAAAAAGCTCGGCGAGTTGGTGCAGCTTTGGGGGGATGATCTGCTAGGGCGGGCGGGGTTGATCCAGGGTCGATTCCCGCTGCTCATCAAGTTTCTCGACGCCAACGAGGCGCTCAGCGTACAGGTACACCCGGATGAGGCCATGGCGCGACGACTGGGCGGGCGAATACGAGTCAAGCATGAGGCCTGGTATGTCATCGACGCGCGGCCGGGGGCGTTCATCTATCGCGGACTCCGGGAGGGCGTGAACGCCGACGATCTTCGACAAGCGCTGGACGAGGATTGCGTCGCGTCGGTGTTGAACCGCATTCCGGCGCGGAAGGGGCATTGCTATTACCTGCCGAGCGGAACGGTTCATGCGTTGGGGGGAGGGGTGACGGTGGCGGAAGTGCAGACGCCGTCGGATGTGACGTATCGTCTTTACGACTGGAATCGGGTCGATGCGGCGACGGGTCGTCGGCGAGAGCTACATATTGAGGAGGCGCTGGCGTGCGTGTCTTATGGAGCGTCGATGCCCGAAGAGCCGCCGCAGCACACGGCCAGCGTGTGGACATCGGTGACGAGCCTGGCGCGTTGCGAGTCGTTTGTGATCGAGCGGGTTCGCATGGTCGACGGGGTGGAGATGGAGATTCCGTACGCGGAGATGGTGATCTGGATCGTGTTGGAGGGGCGCGGTAGCATCATGTGCGAGGGGCTACCGGAGCCGCTGACGTTTGGAGTGGGGGAGACGGTCGTGATTCCCGCCGGGTTGAGGAAGGGACGACTGGCCACGCACGCGAACTGCATGTGGTTGGAGGTGTCGGTCCCGATCGCCAGTTCGCTTACGGGGTTCGATCGTCCGGATCGTCGTTCGCTGCGTGAAGGCGGCGGCGGGTATGTCTCGATCCAACTGCCTGACGGACCGTCGGGTCCGTGATCGTTCGGCGGCCAATAATGCCCACGCACGCATCCATGATGGAAACGAGTCGCCACATGAAGAAGACTCTGTACATCGTGGCGGCGTTTTATGTCGTTGTAGGATTCATTGCGGCCACGGCGTCGGCGCTGAACGGCGATCGGCTGGGGACATTTCTGGGTTTCCTGATTATTAGCGGGGCACTGGGGACGACGGCTTTGCTGCGGGCGGTGCTTCGCATTGGGGTGCGCATTTCGGCGATCGGAGACGCGGTGACGGAGATGCACGCGCGGCTGGGCTGTGTGGAGACGGGGTTGAACGAAGTGCGCTCGCGCTCGGGACTCGACGGTCGAACGATGGGAAATACGGGTGGAGTGCGGATGCTCGATCTGGCGGCGATGGGCGACGGCAATCCAGACGTGCTTGCCGCGGCCACCCTCGATCACGAGGCGTACCCGCGATTGGTAGCGACAATGGAGGAGGAACCGCCGGCGCAGAGCGATGAGGTTGTGGTGCTGGGCGAAGAACAGAGTGCATCATCTTGGACAATCCAGACGGAGTCGGATGGCGCTTGCCCCGAAGAAGATCAGGCCGAAGCAACGACGAAGAACTTGTTGCGTCAATGGAGGGCCGCGCTGGGCGATGGGGACCTGGCGGGATGTCGCGGGTTGTATTCCGCGTTGGTTGATACGGCCGGGGTGGATGCGGTCGCGTCGCTGGGCGAGCAGATCGAGGAGCTGGCTGATCGAGTGGAGCGGTCGCTGCGCGAGGCATTCTCGTCGCGTGTGCGGGAGGGTGATTTTGCGGGGGGACTGGCGATCGGCGAGCGGATATGCAGTCTTCTACCGGATCGACCGGTCTCTGCGGAGTTTCAGCGGATTCGGCCCTATTTGCTTGGGCGTCTGAACCGCGAAGCCTCGACCAGCGATGTACCGTTGGCCGCGTCGCAGTGAACTATTGCGGCTGTCGATCAGAGCACCGGGCGCGAGCCCGGTGACGTGTCCGTAGGCTCGCGCCTACGGCTCTGAACGCCAAAGGCGCTCTAATATGCGCGAGTTAGTTTGGCATCGGGGTAGTAGAAGCGGAGGATTTCAGCGGCGTGCTTGCCGGATAGGGCCAGGCCCTGCATTCCCCATTGGCAGAGGCCGAGTCCGTGGCCGTAGCCTTTGCCGTTTTCGAAGATCATTTCTCCATCTTTCACGCGAATGCGGCAGTCGGTGCTGCGAATGACGGTGGGGCCGACGGCGAGCCGAAAGCGCTCGGCGAGCATGTCGTGATTCGCGCCGTTTTCGCCCGTGATCCGTAGGGTAATCAATCGACCGGAGGGGGTTTGTTCCAAGGGAGTAATAGAAGTAATGCCACCCAAGGGGACGAGGTCCGGGTAGCGTTCGATGAGGCGGGAGAGGACTTCGGCGGCGGCGAGGCGGACCGGCCCCCAACGATAGGCGTCTGCCGGGGCGATCTTGCAGTAGTCGCATTTCACTCCGCCACGGAGAGGTGGAACGTCGCCCTCGGGGCCGAGGAGGGCCGCAGATTGGGACACGCCGCCGCAAGCAGCGCTGTAGTACGTGCAGAAGAGCCGGTCCTCGTCGCGGTCGCGCCAAGTGCAGACGATGCCGCGGGTGTATTCGGCGGCCTCAACGGCGCGGCGTCCGACGGCGTCGTCGCGGATGCCGCGGTAGACTTGCGAGCCTTGCGTGGCGGAAACATCGAAGGGTGCGTTGGGGCGGCGGCTCATTTGATAGAGGACGAAGCTGCGGGAGACGATGGCTTGGGCGCGGAAGGCTTCGGCGTCAAAGGTCGGCCAGACCTCGTTGGCGACCACGCACCCCACGTAGCGCTCGAGGTCCAACTCGTTGACGACCTCGATTCCGCCCGCGTCGCCGGCGGCCAAATGGATCAGGCCGGGATAGGCGACTTCTGCGGACCACTGCCCGGCCCGGTCGAGTGACAGGCGGATGGCATCACCCTCCGCAGGGCGGAGCGTCACCCGCGGGGTCGGGCTTAACTCATCGCCGCACGACTCACGGGTCGTGCGGCTGCCGGCGTCGCCGAACGCTTTGGTAATGGCTACCCCGCCACGTGCGTCCGCTCCGCTCCCGCAGGCGGTGTGCCATGCGATGACACCATCTTCGGCGAGCCCGTCTGCGGGGAAGAGGGTTCGACCGTCGGAGAGGGTGACGGGGCCGTCAGCGCGAAGGCGTACGCGGTCCACGGCGGCGCCTAAGAGGACGCGGACGTCGCGGACTTTTGGTACGGGGCCTGGAGGGGAGCGGCTTTCGGCTTGTACGGTTTCGCAACCGAGCAGGGCGAGCAAAGTCAACGCGAGAGCGACGCGGGAGGTTCGGACCGCTTTCTCCCGTGTTATGCTGGGTGAACTTGCTGTGCGCAATGACCACCTCGACGTACGACTCAAGGGTCGTCCGGCTGACGTTACGGCCTTTCGACCGCGAAGCTGCCAACGTTTGCCCTTCATCTTAGCTAACGTTCGCACTCCGCCGAAGGCGGACTCACGGGCGTGGACCCTCCCTTTTCGGTCGGCTCGTATGACGGTGCTGCCCCTCGGTGCGGCGGGATCAGGGAGACAGTCGGAGGGTCAGCCCGAAGAGCGCCAGTTGCCGCTTGATCTCGGTCAACGAGGTCTGCCCAAAGTTTTTGATGGCCAGAAGTTCGACTTCGCTGCGCTGCATCAAGTCGCCGAGGGTGGCGATACCCAAGCGTTGAAGGCATTTTCGGGAACGAACGGAGAGTTCGAGTTCGGCGACGGGTCGCCTCGAATGGATTGGGGCATCGCTCGTGACAGCCGCCCGGGTGAAAGTGGTCACGACCACGGGCTGCGGCGGCTCGACCGGGGGTTGCTCTAGCCCCTGGCCAAGCTTTAGTCCCTTCTGGGTGAGCATGGCTTTGATTTCGTTGAGCGAGGTTTCCCCGAAGTTCTTGTAAGCGAGCAGTTCCGGCTCGGTGGTCCTGAGCAGGTCGCCGAGGGTGCGGATGCTCATTTGTTTGAGGCAGTTGCGGCTGCGGACGCTCAGCTCGAAATCGGCGATGGGCACGTCGAGCACGGCGTCTCGTTTGTCACGTTCGCTTTGGATGTGTTCGTCGTAGAGCATGTGGTAGGAGCTTTCGACGGATTTGAGGAATTGCCAGGCGCGATGGTGATTGGGGTATTCGTCGAGGACGCTCTGGAGGAGGGCTTCGGCTTCCTGCAATCGACCGTCATCTTCATAAAGGACGGCGAGGTTGACGATGGCGTTGACGTGGGCGGGGGGCTTGGCGGCGCAACGCTCGTACAGGTCGGTGGCCGTTTCCTCATCACCCACGAGGTCACACATCACGGCCGCACGAAAAGCGGCCTCGGTGTGCTCCGGGTCTTTTTCGAGCAAGGCCTGATAGGTCTTCGCCGCACCCTCGCGGTCGAAGCTGAGTTCCTGGAGATAACCTCGCAGGAACGTCACCTCGCTGCGGTTTTCGTTGGTTGGCTTGATTGCTGCAAGATCTCGTTGGGCTTCCTCGTGTCGCCCGGTACGAATCTGCACCGCAATGGCTTCCAGCGTCGCTGTCATCGTTGATTACTCCGTTTGGCCACTCTCATTCATCCCGACGCCGGCGCTGCCGCCGGAGTCCGTTGGGAAACCGCGTAGTCTAGAGTAGGGCGGGCTGGATTGCAACTTGGCGGGGTCTGTTACACCCTCGCCGCAAAACTCAAGGGTTTTGCGTCTAACGAAACCCACTCGCCGGGCCGGCGATCGTCTTGTACATTAGAGGAAGACTGCTAGGGTTTGTAAGGAAAACCCCTACTCCCCTTGTGGAGAGAGTTCGTAGGAGATCGACGTGGCTTTAGGAAACCTTCGTCGTTACGACGTGCAGGCCAAATACGCCTTCGTTTTGGCGATGGTTTCGATCGTCCCTGCTTTTGCGGCGTTGTGGATGGGTTGGAGGAGATTCGACGCCGACCTTGGACGGATCATCTACGGTTCGCAGGGGCAGTTTGCGTTGGCGTTCGTGGGTTGTGTGGTGCTTTCGATGGCCCCCGCGGCATTGGGGTTCGTCATGGGCTGGAGCAGCGCCGGGCAGCGGCGCAACGATCAATCGAGGCGTTCGTGGATCGCTTTTTTTGTGGGTGGAAGCGTGCTCACCTTGAATGTCGTGCTCCTGATCGCGTTTTTCATGCTTCGCCTGAAACCGCAGGGTTAGGCGGGTCGGTTGTCTAGGCCCCATCACAAGCTACAATCCGTCACCCGCGGGCTTGATCGCGAGAATCGCGCCGCTAGCTCAATTGGATAGAGCATCGGTCTACGGAACCGAAGGTTGGTGGTTCGAATCCACCGCGGCGCAGTTAGCAAGACGGTACATCCGGCCGCACGGCGCTGTGCCGCACTCTACTGCACCAGTTGATGACGGCGCAGATTGGAGTAAACGACCTCGACACGCCGGAGTTGGAGTCCGCGCAAGAGAAGCGAAACTAGGGTAGAATGAAGGCGGGATCGACGAAAGGATCGGGATGAGCGTTCGAAAGAAATTCATCATCGACCTCAGCAAGGAGTTTCAGCGTCTACCCGACGCCCCGATTGTCGAAGCGGTGCTCCATTGGCAGGCTGCCGCTGGAAAAACCCTCGACAAAGCACAGGTTCAAAAGGAACTCGGTCAGCGGTTCCCGAAATACGATTGCCGAGAGCAACAGCAGCAGCAGCTGGAGGCTGCGATCCAGAAATCGCCGGAGAGAGTTGAGCTTCGGCACCAAACCCGTTGGGATGGTTTTCGTCTCACTGGCCAAGGGGACGCGAACGGATATGTCGTTCAGTTCAAGCCCAATGGTGTCGTTTTTAGTCGCCTTGCGAAATACGATCGTTGGACGACATTTCAAGAGGAAGGGCTTCGATTTTGGGAGGCGTATCTGGAGTTGGCCGAACCACCGGTGATTAAGCGGCTGGGCGTCCGGTTCATCAATCAGATCCGCCTTGGCATGGAGGGCAAGACGTCTGAGTTCCTGAAGGATGTTCCAACCCCACCGAAGGGAATGGGGCTTTCATGCGACCTATTCTTTCATCAAGATACGTTCCGGATTGACGAATATCCGTACCAGATCAACTGGGTACGCACGGTTCAACGAAATAAGGAAGACGAGAAGGTATTAATTGTCGATATCGACGCGTCAACGGAGCGAATCGCGTCATTGGAGCGAGACGTGCTTATGAAACACCTTGCGGAGATGCGATTCCTTAAGAACAAGCTATTCTTCACCTGCATGACCGAACAGGCGCTCAAGCGGTTTGGAGAGGACGACCATGAGTAGAACCACGAAGATCAATGGATTCAGCGAAGCGGACCAGATCGTCGCCGACGCCAGCCACAGGAACTACCGCCGCTTCACCGAGTTGGAAACGTTTACAAAGCAACCAGCTTACGAAGAGCTATGGGAGCGTTGGCAGGAATGCAAAGAACCGAATTGGGATGGTTACGCTGCGCTGCCGGTTGAACAGGAGACGTACAACAAGGCATGGCGCTTGCTTGAAGCGCTTCCGCTGGGTTTTCCATTGCCATCCGCGGGCGCCGAGCCCGATGGCAATTTGACGCTGGAATGGTATCGCCATCCGCGCTGGACGGTGTCGGTGAGCATAAGCCCGGATGGGACCCTGCATTACGCGGCTCTTTTGGGCACCGAAGACCCGAGGGGTTCCTGCCCGTTCTTCGACGATATTCCAGAGAGCCTCCTGTTTCTTATTCGCCGGGTTATTCGGGCGTGATCGATCCTGAAAATATCCCTCCTGTTGCAGACATCGAACTCCTCGCGCGATTCGCCACGCAAAGCGGGCAATTCCGGCGGAGTGACTTCACAGTCAAGCAAGATTTGTTCATGCCGCATCCGCACCGTGAACTTTCGGTATTGCGACACCGTGATGCGTCGATGGACGAGATTTGGCAAGTCGGTCACAGCATTGCGTCGGAATTGGGTAGAACACTGTACGGGCGAGCCGACATTCGCGCGGCCTCGTGCAACATCGAGGGCCTTCGAGCGGTCGCAAGACCGATCCCTCCCAAGAATCCGAATCATGCCGAAATCGAAGGCTGGCCAGCCAAAATAGAGGACAAAAAGGCCCTTGCGATAAAGTTGGCGGTAGCGGCCGGCAAACTGATTGCACCCCCTCCGGGCACGAAATGAGAATTACCGGTGTCTGAAACCACCGCGACTCACTCCCATCGGCCCCTAGGAGCTGCAATTCCCGGTGATTTGTTCGTGGACCCAGTCGAGGGTGACGCCCTTGGCGTGGAGCATTTTGGCCACTCCGCTGGTCTCGTCGCGAAGCAGGGCGAGCAGCAGGTGCTGCGGTTCGATCTCGCCGGCGCCGAGGCGGTTGGCGGAATCGCCGGCGAGGATCATGGTGTGCCAGAACTTGGGCGAACGAAAGGCCTTGGCCAGCTCCTGTTGGTGCACCCACTCGAAGTCGCCGTGACGCGAGTGGGCGAGGTCGTGCGTGGGATCGACGCTGGAGCGCAGCATTCCGAGCACTTTCTCGCGGAGCGTTTCCAACTGCACGCCCTGTTGACGTAGGACTTTGGAAGGGAGTCCGTCGGAAAGTTGCAGCATTGCCAGAACGAGATGTTCGGTGCCCACGTAGCGGTGGCCGAACTTCCGGGCCTCGGTGATCGCCAGGGCGATGACCTCCTTGGTCTCATCGGTCTGCGCCCGCCGGCCGAGGACGCTGGCGGAGTCCCCGCGTTCCATCCTTGCCGCAACCTCGTCGCGAACCTTGTCCAGATCGACGTCGAGCAGCCGCAGCGCTTCGGTGGCGACGCATTCGCCTTCAGCGATCAGGCCCAGCATCAGGTGGCCCGGGGCAAGGTGGCCGTGGTTGAGTTTACCGGCCTCAAGGTTGGCCAGGGCCATCGCGTGGCGTGCCCGATCCGAAAAACGCTCGTGCATAGGTGTTTCGCTCCACTCTCGCCGCGCCGATCGACCGCTTCCAGCGTGCGACGTGCGCGTAGTCTATTGGATAATGGATGACTCCGCAAACGGCGAGCTATAAATTGGTGACGATCGGCTCACCGGAGCAGAGCCGTGTGAGGCGGATCGGATCGACGGTGACGCCTAAACCGGATCCTTTCAGTTTCGGCGGTCGGCCCGCATAGCCGAAGCGGAGGGCTTTCGCGGCCACGTCGGCGCTCAGCAGAAATGACCCGAAGCACCCTTCGGCCCAGGTAACTCCTGGGCACACTTCCAGAAAACGCAGACCCGCCGCGGAGAGGATGCTGGTCTCGCCGACCATGCAGCCGAGTTGGATGCGCACGTTGTGTCGTCGGGCCAGGGCCGCTATGCGAAGCGACGGAATGAGGCCGCCGCACTTGCTGATACGAATGTTGAAGGCGTCGGCGACGCCGAGTTCGATCAGCCGCTGGGCATCGTCGATGGTGACCAGCGACTCATCGTGGACGAAAATCCGAGCCGCGGCATTCATGCCGCGCGCTCGTCCGCCCGCGACGCACGCCGCCAACTCTGGAAGTTCATCCTCGTTTCCTCGCGGCAACGGCTGTTCCACTGCGGAAATCGGCAGATGAGCCGTCGCAGAGAGCCACTCGATGGCACTCTCCTTCGACCATACGCCGTTGGCGTCGATCCGTAGCGTCGCCCGGCCATTGGCAAGCGGGCGGTGAAGGTAGTGGCACACTCGTTCGAGACGTTCCCGATCGCCGGGCGTGCCGACCTTGAGCTTGAAGTGCCTCAAGCCGTACCAGTACATGAGCCGAAGCTGCCGCAGGGTCGCGGCGAGTTCGTCGCTCGCCAAGACCCCGCTGTATCGGATTTGCCGGATGCTTCCCGGGGAGCCGAAACCGGGTAGGCCCATCCACCGGACGACGGCATCTATGTCGCGGTGGTACGCGCGGAGGCTCGCGTCTAGCAACGCCAGCTCGACCGCCGCTCGTGCGGCGGGGACCGGCCGACCCTCGTCATTGTGCCACGGTAATGCCTCGATCGCCTCCAAAGCATCGGGAAACGACTGCGCATGAAACCCAATCACTGCGGGAATGAACGTAGTTTGTATCGCTTGGACCACGGACTCGACCGTTTCTTGGGTCACGTACGGACGCGGCAAGGTCTCGCCGTATCCGACCATGCCGTTGGTTAACTCGACAGCCACGACGACGGAGTCGGCAACGCTTCGTCGCGATGCGGCGTGCACGACTGGCCCGCGCAGCGGGATCGAGAGCGGAAAGATGCTGAGGCGATGGACGACGGCTGCGGGCACGTACGCATTGTCGATTGACGATTGTCGATTGTCGATTGAGAGACGAAAGACGAAACGGAACCGAGTGAACCAAACGTCGCGCCGTACTCGCTGGTGCGAGAATCCCTTCTCGCACCAACCGCTACATGTTCGTGATGGCCGTCGGGTGTATCTGGGATGTACGAACTTGGTTGAGGATGCCGGAGAGCAGCACGATCAATCCGCCGAGGGCGATTAAGATGCCAAGCCACTTCGCACGCTTCGCACGGATACCGGCGAAGCCCGGGCCTCGGCTCATGAGGGCGCTGGCGATGAAGAAGACGGCGAAGGCGGCGAGGATCTTGACTCCGAAAATCGGATGATACAGGTGGGACTTGATCTTCGATGGAATCACCAAAATTGCAAAGTTGATCGAGCCGGTGATGAGCAGCAGGGCGATGGAGGCGTAAACGAACTTCACCCATCGAGCACGGACGGCCTCGCGCAGCCGTTCGTGTAGGTCATCGGTAAGCGTCGCTTTGGCGGCCGGGAGGAGGGCGAAGCGCATAAACACCGCTCCGCCAACGGCTACGATCGCGGACGCGAGGTGAATCCAACGCGAGATGAGCAGCACCACATTCACAAGAGCCCCTCAGCCTGCATCGCTAGGCCCGAAGAAAATTTCGGCGTTTCGGCGTTTCTGTTTTCTGCGTTTCCGTCCTACTCGTCTCGAGTGTCGAGCAAGGCCCGTTGGTCGAGCACTTCGAAGTTGCGGTCCCTCAAAACGCGAATGGCCCCTTCAATACTGTCGGGGAGAACGGCGATGGCTGCGAATCCTTTGGGCCGCACCAACAGGGGGTAGGTGTAGTGGATGTTGATCTCCCCGCCCAACAACGTCGCCCAGGTGTGCAGCAACGCCCGCTTCCCGTGCGGGAGGCTAACGGCGATCAACTCGGTCTCGCTAACCTGGAAGCCGGATTGGGTGAGTACTTCGTAGCCCTTGTCGGGATCGTCGAGGATCATTCGCACGATGGCGCAGTCCACGGAATAGACCACGGACACGGCCAGGATGCGGATCTCGGTCTGGTCGAAGAGTTTGGTCAGGCGCAAAAGTTGCCCGACGCGGTTTTCGATGAAGACCGACTGCTGGCGGATGGTGGGGTAGTCGTTGGCCTCGGCGGTTTGCAGGGGTTCAAGTTCCATCATCAACAAGTTTATCGGCCTTTGGAACGATGCCAAATAGTTTTCACAGACCACGACGAGAGGGCGTACAGTGCCATTTCCGCAGCCCCGTGCGCTGTCACGTTGGCAGGTTCGGGATTCGGCTTCGGGTGCAATGTCGTTAATTGTTATTTTACAATAGTTTATGAATCATCCAGGCCGCGCCGAGGTGGTACGGCTTGTGCTACGAACGGGGGTACGAACGGAGTGCGCGCGGGGTGCGTGCGCCCGCTCATGGAGAAACGACTATGTCCAAAATCATTGGAATCGACCTGGGGACGACGAATTCGGTGGTGGCCGTGATGGAGGGCGATCAGGTGAAGGTACTCACCAACGCCCAAGGTTCGCGGCTCACGCCATCGGTCGTCGCCATTACCGACAAGGGGGACCGGCTGGTCGGGCAGATCGCCAAACACCAGCAGGTCACCAACCCCGTGAACACCATCTTTTCCATCAAGCGGTTTATGGGTCGGCGGCATAACGAGGTGGCGACCGAAGAGAAAATGGTGCCGTACCGGATCGTCGGGAAGCCCGACGAGTTGGTCAAAGTCGAGATTCGGGGGAAGCAACACACTCCTCCCGAAATCAGCGCCATGGTCCTTCAAGACCTCAAGAAGACGGCCGAGGACTATCTCGGCCAGAAGGTCGATCGCGCGGTGATCACCGTGCCGGCCTACTTCAACGACGCGCAGCGCAAGGCGACTAAGGACGCCGGTGAGATCGCGGGACTGAAAGTGGAGCGCATCCTCAACGAGCCGACGGCCGCGGCGCTCGCCTATGGGATGGACAAAAAGAAAGAGCAGACCATCGCCGTGTTCGATCTGGGCGGCGGCACGTTCGACATCTCCATCATCGTCCTCGATCCCGAAATCGGGACTTACGAAGTGCGCAGCGTGAGCGGCGACGGGCACCTCGGCGGCGATGACTATGACGAGGTGCTCATCAACCACCTGGCCGAAATCTTCCGCAAGCAGGAAGGCGTGGACCTGCGTAAAGACCCGATGGCGTTGCAGCGCTTGAAAGAGGCCTCGGAAAAGGCCAAGTGCGAACTATCGACGGTGATGGAGACGTCCATCAACCTGCCGTACATCACGGCGACGGCGTCCGGCCCCAAGCATTTGCAGGTCACGCTCACGCGCAGCCAGTTTGAACAGATGACAAGCCACCTGACGGAGCGCTGCCGGAAACCGGTCATGGACGCATTACAGGCCGTACATTCCGGGCAAAAACTGAACATCAAGGACATTGAGGAGGTCCTGCTCGTCGGCGGTTCATCGCGAATGCCCGCGGTACAGGCGCTGTGTCGTGAAATCTTCGGGAAAGAGCCTAACAAAAGCTTGAACCCGGATGAAGTGGTTGCGATCGGCGCGGCCAGGCAAGGCGCTGTGCTTTCCGGAGAGGACAAGGATGGCATCGTTCTACTTGAGGTCACGCCGTTGACACTTGGAGTGGAGACTCTGGGCGGAGTGATGACGCCGCTGATTGAGGCCAACACCACGATCCCGACTTCGAAGTCGGAGGTTTTCTCTACGGCCGCCGACGGTCAGATGGAGGTGACCATCCACGTGCTGCAAGGCAACCGGCCGATGGCGGTGGACAACCGCACGCTGGGGCGGTTCAACCTCGCAGGAATCGCACCCGCGCCGCGCGGTAGGCCGCAGATTGAGGTGACTTTCGACATCGACCGCAACGGGATTATCAACGTCTCGGCCAAGGACAAGGCCACGGGCAAGGAGCAGTCCATCCGCATCGAAGGCAGCGGGGGCTTAAGCAAGGAAGACATCGAGCGGATGAAAAAGGACGCCGAGGCCCACGCGGCGGACGATGTGAAGAAGGCCGAGCTGGTGAAGCTCCGCAATGTCGGGGACAACACCGCCTATCAAATCGAGCAGCAGCTTTCCGAGCACGGCGACAAGATCCCCGCCGACGAGCGGGCCAAGGTCGAGGCCTCCATCAACAACCTCCGCTCGACGCTCAAGGGCGACGACGCCGAGGCCATCAAGAAGGCCAACGATCAACTGATGAAAGACGCCCAGACGATCGGCAAGATCATCTATGAGAAGGCCGCACAACAGGCCCAGCCAAGCCCCTCCGGCCACGCCGAGACAGGCTCCGGCGACGGCGGCGAAGGGGGCGGTCCGCCCAAGGACGACAACGTCATCGACGCGGAGTTCGAAGTCAAAGAGACCAAGTAGGATCCGTCTGAATGCCAGCTCCGCCCGGAACGAGGTGCTTTGGCAATGATGTATACATACATCATTGTCAAGTACCTGCCATGACCATTTTCAGCCTACTCGGACGTACCTTCAGGCGAGTACAATCGGGTGGCTGTCTTCAGGCATGGACTCTAATCAAGCCTAGACAAGGCTACATGAAGTATATATACTTCATGTAGCCTGACGGCAATGGGCACGATCTGCAGGGTACAACAGGCCGCTAAGCTCGCTGTACGGCTCTGCAAGACACCTGGACCGTCAAAGAGTTACCGTGTGCATGAAGTATATATACTTCATGCACACGATGCATACGCAATAGGAGTTACGATGCCCACGCGATTGCAAATCGCTCGGAAGGATATCTTTAGGGTCTTGGAGGACTATCCATCGCCGGTTCTTCGCCTACGGGACATAGAGGCGATTCTCACGAACCATCGTGACGAATGGCGACTCGCCCAAAGTACGGGCAGTCGCGACTTCATCGAGTATCTAACCAAAAGTGGGAAGCTTAAGCGACTGGAGTTTCCATTTCCTCATCGCAAGGAGACGCGCTACACATGGGGCGATGTTCCGCTCCAGTCTGCGCTTCTCACGCTGAAACCAGGGTGTCACTTCTCGCACTACACGGCTGTGCAGATGCACGAGCTAACCGAGCAAGATTCAAAAACAATTTATCTCAACTTCGAGCAACCTGCGAAGGCCGCGCTGCCGGGGGAGCTTGAGCAAGAGCGCATTGACGCGGCATTTGCGCGAAAACCCCGCAAAACGAACAACATCACCCGATTCGGCGACCAGCGGATCTGCCTATTGAACGGGAAAAACAGCCGGTATCTCGGTGTCGAGTCACGTGAGGTTGGCGTGGAGGGCGGCAACGGCAGAGTCGTCGTGCGAGTCACCGATCTTGAAAGAACGATGATCGATATCGCCGTGCGTCCGTTTTACGCGGGCGGCGTTGCCGAGGTGCTCAAGGCCTACAAACGAGCGGGATCCCGAGCGTCCGTGAATCGGCTCGCCGCCCTACTTAGTCAGCTTGATTACATATATCCCTATCACCAAGCGGTTGGGTTTTACCTGCAGAGCTCTGGCGTGTTCACGCCGAGTGCGATTGAGTTGTTTCGAGGGAAGTTCAAATACGAATTTGACTTCTATCTCACCTATGAGATGGAAGACACGCGATACGATTCTGGGTGGCGGCTACACGTCCCTAAGGGGTTTTAGCAGCCGGGCGAGATTCGCGACGAAGTCAAAGTAGAAGTCAAAAGGTTGGAGTTCTACTCCCGGACTTACACTCGCCTCGACGGCGAGCCAATCCAGCCGATGAAAGTCGCGATGTTCCTGGATTTGCCCGAGCAGTGTTAACGGCACGCGCTTGGCGGCAAATACGTTCGCGAGAAGTTCTCGTTGCGAAGCACTTGTAAGGTCAATAGAGAAACGCTGAATCGTGTCGTGGATGTCGAGGAAATCGCGGGCGCGTGGAGCAGCACTGCTTTTGACGACGCAAAGATACTCGGGCATCTGCTGACAAATCGCGCGAAGTTTCTCGCATACAATCATTGGCGGCGTATACACGTAAATCGTGTAGCCGTCGAACTTGGTTTCCTGCTTTCCTATGCAGTACTCGAACTTACTGATATCGATCTCGAAGCGAGTGCGGTTACGCAGGCCGACAGGTATTGCGTTACGTCGGATTTCTTCAAGCGCTCCGCCAAGCTCCGCGGCCTTCTTAGTGTCGATGAGCTTGAAATCAAGTCTATAGCCTCCCCAGAAGTCAGCGACATCAGACGTCACTCGCTCAGGCCTTTCGTCGAGTTTGACGTCAAACACAGTGTAGCCGACCGGAGCGAAGGTCTGCCTGAGGCGGTGCTCGACTCGGTGGCAGATGCTGCCGAGTTCGCCGAATGCGAATTCTTTCTCCATTGAGAAGTCGAGATCAACAGACGCTCGAGTCGTGACGTGGTGAGCCAGATTCAGCGCGTTACCGCCCTTAAGAACAAGCCTCTCCAAGAGGTCATCGTCGGAGAACATGGCAATGACGGCAAGGCGCTTAATCTTCTCGAGTCGATCTTCGGTGGATCTATTAGACTTTGAGCGTCCCATTTTCGCCATGCTTGAGTAGAAGACCAAAAACTGCTTTCGACCGCAAGCGCACGATCGTCCGGCGCGCCGGGCGGCTGGCTTGGTCCACGCTTGCGTGACCATGCCTTCGATCGCATGACGTGGGGTCGTACTGGCAGACACTCTTACACACGGTTGGCGCATTGAGCGATCATCCAACATGCCCACGCAAGCGTGGACAGGGCACCCGCCTACCGCGACTGGATCAAAAGCCTGCATTCCATAGCCTTGACCTTGGATGCGAGGCGGCGTGAGAATGCACCCCTAGTCCGCGTCGCCCGTCGTGCGGGCTGTCGAGGGAACATTCCTAACGGAACGGGACGAGGACGATTGTGGAGAACCAATCATGATGCGAGCGCGCCCAGGGATGTGGGTTGCTTCGGTGGCATGCGTTTGGGTGCTGGGCTGCAGCGGATCGGGGGGCGGCGGCGGTGGGGGCAACGGCGGCGGGAATGGTGGAGGGGTGAACGTCCCTCCCACGACGAAGGTCTTGGACGCCGACACGCTGGGCGCCCTGAGCGCGGTGTCGGCCGATCAGACCACTTTCACCTTCCAGGCGCGTACATCTCAACTCGGACAGCTTCGGACCGGAGACATCATTGTCTCCGGCGTACACCCGCCCACGCTGCCGTACGGCACGCTCCGCCGGGTTGCGACGATTGAGGAATCGGGGGGTGCCGTGAACGTCACGACCTCGCCGGCATCTTTGGCGGACGCGGTGAAGGACGGGTCGCTTCATGAGCGCTTCTCGCCGACGCCCGCGGACTCGGGCACAACGCCCAAGGAGCGCCCGCTTCAGGCGGTGACCGGCCAGCTTGTTTTCCCGATCGAGAAGACCGTGCTCTTCGACGGAGATAATGACCCCTCTACGGATCACGACCAGGTGACGCTGGAGGGCAGCCTTTCGATGACTCCGGACGTCGTGATCGATATCGATATCAGTAATTTTGTTCTGCAGAGCGCCAGCATCACCATCGAAGGGGACGTGATCGCCGATCTCACTCTGCATGCCGACCGGGAGGCGGATTTCCCGATTTTCGACACCACCGTGCACACCCAGCCGTTCACGCCGGTCATTTTCCCGCTGGGGCCGATTCCGGTGGTCCTCGTGCCGGTTCTGGAGATCCACGTCGGCGCGGACGGGTCGGTGACAGCGGCGATGACGGCGCACCTGACGTTCGAGTCGGACGGCGCCGTCGGATTCGGCTACGACGGAGGCTTTGATCCCATCCTGAACCTGGACCCGTCGGGATCGGCTGACGTTCCGGATTTTCTCGAGAGCGGCAAGGCCACGGGCAAGTTCTGGTTGGGGGCCAAGTTCAAGGTCGCGTTCTATGGGCTGGCGGGCGTGTACGTGGAGTCGCGCTTCTTCGCCGAATTGGGGCTGGATGTGGCGGCGTGCCCGTGGTGGGAACTGTTTGTGGGCGTCGAAGGAACGGCGGGGGCGTTCGTCGAGGTGAACGTGGCGCTGTTTGATGTGTTCGGCTTCAGCGGCACCATCCTGGACTGGCACACCGACCCGCTGCAAAAGAAGGTGTCCGTAGCGGATTCGGGGGGATGCGCGCCGTCACAGGCGCCTGGGGAGATCGTTTCTTGGGCGCGATCGTATGGGGCGGACAGCATTGACTATCCCATTGCCGTGGTGGCGACCGCCGACAGTGGGGCGCTGGTGGCGGGCTCGACGTATTCCTTCACGCCTCAGACCGACGCGACGCTGATGAAACTCGACCCCTTCGGCCATATGGCGTGGCAACTTGCATATGACGACTTGGACGCGGGGATCGCGGTGATCCCGATCCAGAACGGCTATTACCTGCTCGCAGGCGAAAACACGGTTTCGGACTTTTTGACGCCCCCGTTCCTTCCTCCGGCGTTCCAGAACGCCGTCGATCCGCCGGCGTACCTACTGCGCCTGGACAGCAACGGTTCACCGGTATGGGCCCGGGCCATCGCGTCGAATGCGGAATCGCTGGACGCTGTGGGTATAGCGCAGCTTCCGGACGGAAGCGTGGTGGTGGCCGGGACCGTTGGCGATCCGCCGGCCGGGGAGCACGTTTGGCTGGCGCGCTTTGAGCCGAGCGGCCAGCTCACCTGGGCGCGGAAGCTTAATGATGGGGGCGCGGCCGCCCAATCGCTGATCGTGGACTCGGCGGGCGATATTGTCCTCCTGGCGTCGGCGGGGGCAGCCTACGACGTACTCCTGAAGGTCGATGCCCAGGGAGACGCGCTCTGGGAGGCGCGCTACGGAAGCTCGCATAACAACTTCGCCGCCCAGGTGGTGGAGCGGCCGGACGGATACACTCTGGTCGGCCATCTGGGCAATGACGCCCAGGTCAACCACGTCGATCATGATGGCAACCTGCTGTGGGCGAAACACATGGATAGCGATGCCCACGAGCTGATCGAGATGCCGGACGGCACGCATATCGAGGCTCCGGACCAGACCCCGTATGACGAGGCTTATGCCGCGGATGTGTTCCCCAACGGCGACCTGCTGGTCTCGGGAAAGGCGGGGCTGGGTGAGGAGGCGAACGCCTGGGTGCTGCGAATGGACGGCGACGATCAGGCGGTGTGGGTCCGCCGCTACAGCGGGACGCGTGAGGACGTAGGCGGGGGCTGGCTGGAATTTGCACGGGTGGCGTCGACGGTGGCGGTCACGCCCGATGGCGGGGCGCTTGTCGCGGGGTATTCGGCGAGTTTCTCACATGCTCCGGATCCGACCAGCTTCGATATTGATATGTGGATTCTCAAGATCCGCGAGAGCGGGGCGGTCGATCTGGATTCCGGCAGCGGGGCCACCGCGGGGGCGGTGGGCGGCGAGATCTATGATGTCAATCATTTCGGAAGCGTCGATTCGAGCGTCGAGCTGGACCCGCTCGACCTCATTGTGGAGGCCTTCACGCCGGTTGTTTACAGCCCGGCGCTGGAGGTAGCGCGGCAGGGCGGGCCGGAGTGATACCAATCCTAGTTTAAGTTCCGTAGGGCGTGCTCCGCACACCGAGGAATAAAAGGCGGGCCGAGCCCGCCCTACTAATCTGCGAAGGCGGAGACAAAAGTGTCACGGCAAAAAGATCAGAGGTGCGGTGTTCGATCGGGGGGAGTGCCCACGCGGCGGTTGTTTGCGTTGGGCGGGTTGACCTTGTCGGCTGCCTGGGCGCTAAGCGGCTGCGGAGGAATCTTCGCGTGGCCGTTCACTGCCGGAACCTATATCGGCGACCTTCCCTGCACGATGGACGTCGTGGACCCGTCTGGCGCTGCCGCGCAGGACGAGTTCACGAGTGCAATCACGCTGACCATCGACGCGGACGGGCGATTCAGCCTGAATGATGTCGAGATCGTCGTCGGCGCCGAAGTGGTTCGTTCGACTCCGACGGCCGACTTGACCTTTGAGATCACGAACGTCACCCGCCATTGGCACGTCCTGACGGTTGAATACGCTTCTCGTCCCACGCTCCCGGGAATCACAATCGAAGGCGAACTCGTGGAGACGTATCGTTGGCACGCCGGTTCCATCCTCGCCTCCGCCCAGGCCGACCTGCTCCTCATGGACGTATTGGGAACGGCCACTTTTACCGTGGATTGCGAGGGAGTGCTGACCGCCCAATAGGTTCGGCAAGACGGTGGTTGGGAGGTTGCGCCGCACGCGCGGGGTTTTTCTTTTGGTCGATCTGCGGTATTCTTGCTTTGCTGTTCTTTGGCGGCGTAGCTCAGTTGGTTAGAGCGTGGGATTCATAAACCCAAGGTCCCCGGTTCGACCCCGGGCGCCGCTAATCTTTGGACGCCGGCGACGGACTCCAACGCCTTCCATACTGCGCGTATGAGTGAATTGGCGATTGTCGATTGTTGATTAGAACTGAGTCCGATCGACAATCGGCTCTATCCTCCGCTTTCGACGTTTTGACGTTTTCTTTACGATTTCGCCGTCGGGTCGATGTTGTGGACCAATTGCATACTGTCCAGAAGCTCTTTCAATGTGTCAGGATGCCGTCCGACACGTCCTCCGTAGATCGGGGGTATGCCTTCGGGCACGGTCAATCCCGCGTCGGCGAGGACCGGGGCGACGGCGGATTCCCATTGGCGTTTCAGTTCGTCCTCGCGTGGACTGATCCCGGCCTGAGCAAGGGGTTCGTCATACTCGGTCGGCTCGAACAGTCCCAGTGCGTGCGGATAGGCGAGGTCCAGAGCGGCCTGCATCTTTCGACGACTGTCTTCGGTGGCATTACCCAAACGCAGGACCCAACTGCGGCCGTGCATGAGGTGGTATTTCTCTTCACCGCGTAGTTTACCGGCCAGTTGTGCCAGTGGAACCAGGGAACTGTCGCAGAGCGCTGTCAGTCGAACGGTTTCGGAAGCGTCGTAGAGGAATTGCCGTAAGACGCTGAATCCCCAATCTCCCTTGGGAAGACAGACCAATGATGCGCAGCGAAACTCGCGGGGCTTACGACCGAAGGCCAGGACGTCGGGTTCTCGTTCGCCGAGTTGATGCAGCATTTGATAGTAGGCCTGTGCATGTCCCATCTCGTCCTGGGCCATAGAGGAGAACGCGGTGTCGGCTTCCAGGATCGGGCCGTGGCCGGTCCATTCGGAATTGCGGTGGCCGATGATTAACTCGTCGTCGGCGAGACGATAGAGAAAGTTGATGACAGCCTCGCGAACGACGCCTTGCAGCAATAGAAGGTTGTCGATGTTTCGAGTCATAGCCACGGAGCCACAGAGCCACGAAGTGGAAAACTGCCGGCGATATTCGTCGGGCATCCCGTCCGCGGGTTCGATTTTCTCCCCGCGCTCAATCCACGCTGCGAAAAAAGCTTCTGCGCGGCAGCCAGTAATTCGTCGCGTCGTTGGAGCGTCGCTTCACTCATCAAAGCCATCCTAACAAGCGCTTGCTAAGCCGATAAGTAGTACGACCTTTGGCTTCTTTGGTCAACTTGTGAGGCCAGGACGTGGTTCAGATCAGCGGCAGAAATCGTAACGAAGCGGCCGATGGTAGGGGTATGAGACGTGATTTGGCGAGTGCAATCGTGGGGGTCGGTTTAACCCTTGGGGCGGCTTCGGTTACTCACGGTGAAGCGATCAAGCTGGTTCCGGGTGAGGTGGCCACGGGCGATCGGTACGGTTCCGCGGTCAGTATGTGGAGAACGTTGGCCGTAGTCGGGTCGCCACATGACGATGAAAACGGGTCGGACGCCGGGGCGGCGTATCTTCTACGTCGTGATTGTTCCGCCTGGGTTGTTGACAGAAAAATCCTAGACCAGCAAGTTGTCGCGGGCAACCATTTCGGCAGCGCCGTGGCGATGCGAGACGATCTGTTGGTGGTCAGTGCGGACGTCGGTGCGGGCGTGGCTTATGTGTTTCGCCTGCACGGCGACGACTGGTTGTTCGAGCAGAAGCTGTTGCCCGATCCGGCTGTCACGCGGAGAAACTTCGGAGCGGCAATTGCGATCGGTGTTGACGTGATCGTGGTCGGGGCGGACGAGGACTATGAACACGGCACGGACTCCGGGGCTGCCTACGTCTTTCGCTTCGATGGGAATGGTTGGGCGCGGGAGCAGAAGCTGTTGGCTTCAGACGGCGTGGCGTTTGACTTCTTCGGAAGGTCCGTGGCCATCGACGGGGATACCTGCTTGATCGGCAGTCCCTTGGCCTTTGCGACCGACTCCTTCGCCGGAGCGGTGTATCGCTTTCATTTCAACGGAACAACTTGGATCGAGGAACAGAAACTGATGGCCGACGACGGAGGGGATGGGGATGGGTTCGGATCGTCGGTGGCGTTCGATTCGGCGACGACCATTGTGGGATCGCCTTTGGACAACGGGGCGGGAACGGATGACGCAGGGTCGGCGTACGTGTTCGGCTCGGACGGCTTGACGTGGGTACAGCGTCAAAAGCTCCTCCCTCCAGTAGAGGCGGCGTTCGATCGATTCGGCTTCTCGGTTGCGCTGTCGGGCGAAACGATGGTGATCGGATCGCCGGGCGACTTGGATGTAAGTCCGACCCCTGGGGCCGCAGATGTGTTTCGCTTCGACGGGTCGGCGTGGGCCTGGGAGCGTACGCTGGCCGCCGCCGACGGCGCATCGCAAGATGGTTTTGGATGGTCAATCGGACTTTTCGGCGACCGAGTGGTCCTGGGTGCACCGATGGATGACGCTGCGGCCGGATCGACGTACGTCGATTTCATCGGCCCGATCAGCGAGGGCGATGCCGACGTTGACGGCGACACGGATCTAATCGACTTTGTTTCGTTTACGTCTTGCATCACCGGTCCCGATCCGGCTGGCGCGATTCCCGAAGAATGCACCGTCTTCGACTTCGACGTAGACGGGGACGTGGACCTTTCCGACCTAGCGACCTTTCAACGGGCGTTTGCGTGCGGGAACTAAAAGGCTAGAGTAGGCTGCTCAGGACCGAGCGACCGAAATCGTCTGGAGGCTCACCGCGTGTTACGACCCGATCAACTCGACATCGAGCGCGCTATGGTGCTGGTGATCGACGTGCAGGAGAAGCTGCTGCCGTCAATCGTCGGGGGCGAGCGGGTGATTGCCGCGGGGTGGAAGTTGCTCGACGGCGCGAGGGTGTTCGAGTTGCCGGTGCTGGTGACCGAGCAGTATCCCAAGGGATTGGGGCCGACCCACGCGACGATTCGAGCAGCCCTGGCGCAAAGTCGGGCCAAAGTGCTGGAAAAGCCGACGTTTAGCGCCTGGGCCGATGCGAAAGTACGCGAGGCCTTGCTCGCCATCGACCGGCCTCAAATCATAATCACCGGCATCGAGACGCACGTTTGCGTGCAGCAAACGGCGCTGGACTTGCGCTCACGGGACTACGATGTGTTCGTCTGCGCCGACGCGGTGGGGTCGCGTGGACGGGTGGACTACGAAGTTGCGTTGGATCGGATGCGGCAGGCCGGGGTCTTGGTGACGACGGTGGAGAGCGTATTGTTCGAGTTGTGCCAGCGGTGTGACACGGCGCGGTTTAAGGCCATGCTCGAGGTAATCAAACGACATCCACCATCGGATGGATAACTCACTGGAACAATTGCCAATTTCCAATTGCCGATTGAAACGAAAACCGATGGCGTGGGACGATGACGCAGACGAGGAGTGGGTCGAGGACGAGGCGGAGGACTCGGACGCCGACTTACTTACCTGTCCGTCCTGCCGACGATCGGTCCACGAAGACACCCAGCAGTGCCCGCACTGTGGTGACTGGATCACGCCCGTTGACCTTTCCGGCCGATCGCAACGTTGGGTATGGATCGCGGTGGTCATTTTGCTGATTTTATCCATGGGGCTCTTTACCGCACTGTAGCTCACCCACCGAATACTCGTCCGGAATTGTCAATTTTCGATTGTCGATTTTATATTTCAAATTTGAGATTTGAGATTTCAGGGCGGACCAATCGACAATCGAAAATCGACAATCGAAAATGGTCTAGGACGCATGAACGCGTTCCGAGGTCCTAGTCGTGACCGATCCTTCTTCGAAACTCGTCGATCAAGCCCCGCATTGCCCGGAGTGTGACTATAACCTGACCGGGGCGCCGGGCGATCTGTGTCCGTGGTGCGGGTGGGAGATCGACGTCGACGTATTGGCGGCGATGACGGTGGAGAGCGGTCACGCACGGCGGTTGGGCGTGGCGGCGACGGCGCTGGTGGTGGGCGTCGGATCGCTGATCGCGTTGGCCGGCTTGATGCACCACCCTCGTTCGCTCCTCATCTGGGACGCGTTCGCGGTGCTTGGTGTGCTGATCGCCGCGGGGGGACACCTGGCCCTGGGCGTGCAGGTATTACTGAGTGTTGGTCACTGGCCGATGCGAGCGCGAAGCCTCGCCGAAATCCTACGCTACGCGGGTTATCTTTCGATTATCCTCGGAATGTCCGGGGCCGTCCTGCCAACCCCGCGCATCATCCGGGGCGTAGAGGTCAATGGCGTGCTGGAGTGCGTCGTCTTGGCCATGTTGTTGTCGATGCCGGGATGCGTATTGCTCGTGCTGCGCATGGTCTCATTTCGCGCGGCCGGCGCGAGACCGCGCAGCACACTTGCGGCCAAAAGCTCGTCGGCGGCGCCTTTTTTCATCGAGTTTGTTCAACGCTTCACCAAGGACCAGCTTTCACAGAATTGGAGCGCGACACCCCGACCCGCGACGCCGGCGATCGAAGAGTGCATCGCGCGGACTTGGGAGACGGAGCTTGCGCTCGCCCGAAAAGGCGAGCGAATGCTCTACAATGGCGATCTGGTTCGCCTGGTCGAGGGGCGAGCGACGCCGGGGCAACTACATCTGGAGTTGGGACCGACCTGCTACCGAGATTTTCTAGGGACCAATCTCCACAACACCGCAACGGTGCTACGTGTCGGCAAGCAGCACTTGGCCAACCCGCTGGGCATCAGCTCCACGGTGATTACGCGCGATGGGTTCCTGGTCTTCGGGCGACGCAGCGGGAGAGTTGCGTTTCATGCAGGATACTTGCACACGTTCGGCGGACTTCTCGAACCGTCGGATAAAGACGCCGAGGGACGATTCGACGTGTTCGGGGCCGCCATGCGGGAACTGGTTGAGGAACTCGGAGTCCGCAAAAATGAGATCGTCGAGATCATCGTCGCGGGGCTCGTCCGCGATCGAGGCATCCTTCAACCCGAACTGTTGTTCGAAGCGACCCTGACGCTGAGTCGCGCGGAACTTACGGCGCGGTTCGATCCGACCTTGCCGGACCAGGAGCACACCGGGCTGGAGTTCGTTCACGATGAACCGGAGGCGACAATTACGTTCCTGCAGCGATCAGCCCTCATTGCTCCCGTTGCTGCGGCGGCGATGCTGCTGCACGGTCGTCATGCTTGGGGAACGGATTGGTACGAGCAATCGTGTTACGTTCTGTTCGGCGAACTGCCGGCGAAGCACGTCGGATATTGGTTGAAAATAGCTGGCAGGGTGTGACCGAGGATGACGTCACGGCGAGCGTGTTCAGATTGCCGATAGTATTTTGCTCTTCGAATGCGCCGATCCGACGCGCAGCACCACGGCGGCATAGACTTCCTCCGCACCGCCGCGGCGCAATACCTTGGCGCACTCTTCGAGGGTAGCGCCGGTCGTGCGTACGTCGTCGATGAGCAGCACACGGGCGTCACGGAGGACAACTCCTTTGCGAATCGCAAATGCCCCACGGACGTTGGCGGCCCGCTCGGTGTCGGACAACCCGATCTGACGCGGGCCCGCACGGACGCGACGCAAGATGGAGACGTGCGGCAAACTCTCTTTTCGTGCGACATAGGATGCGAGAGCGTCGGCGGCGTGAAACGGTCGGTTGAAGCGACGTTTCCAGTGGGTGGGGACGGATACGACGGCCTCGATACGATCCCGCCAGGGCGCCGTCTCGATCGCCTCCGCCAACCAGCCCCCCAGTAAATGCGCCAGTTCCTCGCGGCCGTGGTACTTGTAGGCCCGCAGGAGCTGGCCGAGCAGGTCACGATAGATCCCCACGCGAACCGTCCCGGCGATGCGCAGAGACCGGCCGCGGCATTGTCCGCATCGTCCGAGGGAGACTTCGTATGGAGACACGGGGGCGGCACAGGTCGGACAGGTCGGTACCGCACACTCGCGGTTGATCGCCTCCCGACATTCGCTGCAAAGCGGGTCGGCCCCGTCGTGCCGCCACGTCCCGCACGCGATGCAACGGGGCGGGAAGACCAATTCAACCAGGGAACAGGGCAGGGACGCGATCATGTGTGTAGGCTCGGTCAATGAAACCCCCTCTCCCTTCAAGGGAGAGGGCTGGGGTGAGGGTGAGATATCCGAATCACCGCGGATTTTCCCCCTCACCCAACCCTCTCCCCCAAGGGGGAGAGGGCTTTTTGTGCACGCTCTAATATTGTCGCATGGCGGCGATTGGTCTGAAAGCGGTCGGTTGTAACATTTTTCGAGCGGACTTATTGTGTCCGCTCGTCTACCCTTGGTAACGAAGGATAACGGTTGCAATCCAACGGAGGATCTGGTCCATGAAGACGTACTCATTCACAACAGTATGCGTCGTCGCGTCGGTCGTTGCGACCTTCAGTGACCTAAGCCAGGGCAGGCCCCCGGCTGAAATAGGTCAAACCGAGGTTCGCGCGGAGGTCGGGAGGAAGCTCGATGAGTACTTAACTCGACTCGCTGACCTGGGCTTCTCCGGTGCGGTCCTGGTGTCTACGGACGGCGTGATCGTCTTGTCCAAGGGATATGGTCTCGCTAATCGTGAGATGGGTGTTGCCGTCACGCCTGAAACGGTGCTGCCCATCGGTTCGATCACCAAGCAATTCACCGGAGCGGCCATCCTCAAGCTGGAGATGCAAGGCAAGCTCAGCGTCAACGATCCGATCACCAAGTACTTCGACAAAGTGCCGCCGGACAAGGCGGGCATAACTCTACATCATCTGCTCACCCACACCGCGGGGCTGGAATGCGACTACGGCCCCGGCGATTTCGAGGAAGTATCGCGCGACGAGATCATCCGCCGAACGATGAGTGGACCGTTGCGATCCGCGCCGGGCGCTTCGCATCACTATTCCAACGCCGGATATAGCCTACTCGGCGCGATCGTCGAACTCGTGTCCGGCCAATCGTACGAAACGTATCTTCACGAGAACCTGTTCAAACCGGCTGAAATGGCGGACACGGGGTACAAGCTGCCGGCGTGGAGTTCCGACCGAATCGCCCAAGGGTATCGGGGCGGAGAGCGTTGGGGCACGATCCTCGAACGCCCGTGGGCGTCGGACGGGCCGTACTGGAACCTGCGGGCCAACGGCGGCATCCACTCCACCGTCGGCGATCTGTACAGATGGCACCTGGCATTGGAAAGTGACAACATCCTGTCAGCCGAGGCGAAGAAGAAGTACTTCGCACCGCACGTGGACGAAGGCAGCGGGGATTCGTTTTACGGCTACGGATGGGTGACGTGGATCGCTCCGCACCGTCCGCGAGTCAGCCACAACGGCGGCAACGGAGTTTTCATGGCCGACTTCCGCCGCTACAAGGCCAACAACGTGGTCATTCTCGGCATGAGCAACAACGCCGATTGGAATTTCACTCGCGTATCGCCGATTCTTGAACAGATTGCCTTCGATGACATCTACGCCATGCCGCCCAAGGCAGCCAAGATCGACCCGAAGGTTCTCCAACGCTACGCCGGGACCTACGCGTTACCGTCCGGGGCGAAGTTCATCGCCTCCGCCAATGGCGGTCGCCTCGCGCTCCAAGCCGACGGTCAGGATGCCTTTAGTCTGTTACTTGCGGGCGAGCAGGTCGACTCCAAGGTGGCTGGGGATTTGAACGAGCGTTCCGCCGCGATCGTCCGCGAAGGAGCGAAGGGCGACTACCGTCCGGTACACGAGGCCTTCGGCGGTCGGATGCCGCTCGAAAGGGTCCAGGCCATGGAGGGCGAAATGTGGAACCAACGTCGGGCAATGTTCGGGGCCTACAAGGACTGCCAAGCGCTTGGCACCGTTCCCATGCCCAACGGGGCGCTGACGACTACCGTCCGATTGACCTTCGCCCAGCGTTCGGCCACCTCCAAATTCCTGTGGCGAAACGGGGTCCTTGCCGGAATAGACGCCGAGCCGATGGCGACGCCGGAAACGCTTGTGCCCGTTTCGGAGACGGAGTTCGTCTCCTACGAGCTTGGCTCGCCGACCAGCGTGCAGGTGCGCTTTGAGGTCAGCCCCGAAGGCGCGGCGAAGGCGTTGGCGATCCAGGGAATAACCGGCCCGGTCCGTGCGACAAAGGTCGAATGATTCCATCGAACACAACCACCCCATAAGGCACCGTCCCTGCGGGAAATTTTCCACCAGTGATCCGACGCAGTCTTTTTTCGGGTGGCATGGCCAAGTCCGCCTTCGGTGGACCGCCATGCCGAAGGAAAACATGCCGGCGGTCGGCTACGCCGAGCTTGGGCATGCCACCCAACCCCTAGGACTAGTAGCGTCGTCGCACTAGCCCACGACATGGCGGTACCCGCCTACGGCGGACTTGGACACGCCACCAATAATCCTAAATCCTAGTCGTTCCACTCCGGCCCGTTGCTCATTCTGGCATGTATCTTGCATGTAACCCACAAGAACGTGCTTTTCGGTGCCGGTACCTCGCCTCGTTTTTGGTCAAGGAGACCAGTGGAGTAGGGCTGCACCGCACGTACGTACGGGAGATTCGAAAGCTATGTCAAACCAAACTACCGCAGCCACTACCTTGCCGGCCTGTAAACCCGATCTCACCCCCGCTCCGCCGCAGTTGATTCCCGGCTTGGAGGGCGTGCCCATCGCTGAATCGTCCGTCAGCTTCGTAGACGGTCAGGCGGGCAAGCTCGAATACCGCGGGATCAACGTCGAGCGACTGGCCGAACAGAGCACCTTTGAGGAAACGTCCTATTTGCTGCTGACGGGCAAGCTGCCGACGAAGATGCAGCTCGATGAATTCAACGGACAGCTCTCGACTCACCGGCGTCTCAAGTATCGCATCGCGGACTTGCTGAAGTGCCTGCCCGAAACCGGGCATCCCATGGACGCGCTGCAAACCGGGATTGCGGCGATCGGCATGTTCTATCCACAGCGTCAATACGTCGCTCCCGAGGACCGACGGCTCGCGTGCGTGCGGCTCATCGCCAAGATGCCCACGTTGGTCGCCGCCTTCGAACGGCTGCGCAAGGGCGACGAGCACATCGTCCCGCGCGACGACCTGAGCCACGCGGCCAACTTTTTCTACATGTTGACCGGCGAAGAGCCGGACCGGCAGAAGGCCCGAATCCTCGACGTGTGTATGATCCTCCACGCCGACCACACCATGAATGCCTCGACCTTTGCCGGTCGCGTGGTAGGCTCGACGCTGGCCGATCCCTATTGTGTGGTCAGCTCCGCCCTCGGCGCTCTCTCCGGCCCGCTTCACGGCGGGGCCAACGAGGACACCATCCAGTTGTTCAACCGCATCGGATCAGCGAAGAATGCTCGCGCCGTCGTCGAGGAAATGGTCACGCGCAAGGAGAAGATTCCCGGCTGCGGACACCGCATCTATAAGACCGTCGATCCGCGGGCGAAAATCCTCAAGGTCTATGCCGAACAACTGACCCGCGCCAGCGGCAATTGCCACTATGAGATCGCCTTGGAGGTCGAGAAGGTGGTCCACGAACATTATGCCGACAAAGGCATCTGGCCCAATGTCGATTTCTTCTCGGGGATCGTCTACGCCGAACTGGGCATTCCGCCGGTGTGTTTTACGCCCATTTTCGCCATGGGCCGGGTGTCGGGTTGGCTCTCTCATTGGCTGGAGCAGCTCGTAAACAACCGCATCTTCCGACCCACGCAGCGCTACGTCGGCGGACACGATCAACCGTATATCCCCATTACCGGCCGCTAACCTACGCCGTTCGCGACTGTCTACGGCGTTGGCATGTCACCCTTTGGTGGGTGACGCTCGGTTGGTTCGTGTTTGCGCCGCACACAAAGAGCGACGCAATGGATTTTTGGGGAGGCCGTCTCATGCGTAAGTTTGCGGGACTTGGTTTTCTCGCCGGATTGGTATTGTCAACGACGGGCTGCATCATGGTGTTGGGCGTCAGGGGACCGGTGACGGATTTGCACGACAACAAGAAGATCGTGGAGATCGACAACGAGTTGTATCTTCTGGATTTGGACACAAACCGAATCCAAAAGCTCGACAAGAAGGCGTTGGTCCACTCCGAGACCGTCATCGCAACGGAATCGTCGGACGACGATTGACCGGGATCAGTTCTAGGAGTCTGTCCGAGTAACCAATCTCCGATCGCGTCAGCATGTTCGGGACCGGGGTTCAACGGCGATGGCGGCTGTGATCGTGGTCGCCTGGCGGC
>JAGVHG010000043.1 GCA_020056715.1 Phycisphaerae bacterium
CCACTCGCCGGCGAGTCGCGTCTGACCCGCGCCGGGTACGATTCTCGCCGGAATCACGGGCTTGTCCAGCGTGGATCGTCCACCCCCCCAGTACACTTGGGCCGCCCAGTCCTGATACCCTATCTGTCGGCTCAGGTTGCGAACCAGCTTGAGTATCGGACTAAGCAGGGTCCGGCATTGCCGCTGCCGAAGAGAAGATGTACGGTAAATGTGCTAGGATGGGGTTAGGAGAGTGACAAGTACGCCCCAACACTCATCCGCCGAAGGCGGATTGGGGCTGATTGTCGGACAGCCATCATGAAGCAGTTACGCGCGATGATGGGCGGAGTTGGGGTGCTTCTGGGGTTCTGCACCGTCCCGGTCCTCGGTCAACCCCAGGTGTTCCCCGCCGAGCCGGCGCCCCCGCCGCTGGGTCCGTTGAACGATGACGAGTTTCGGCTCTCGTTGGAAATCGCGGAGGCCGCCAATGTCGACCGGCTGATTCCGTTGCTGGGTTCTCCAGATTACAAGCAGCGCGAAGCGGCCACGACCTCCTTGATCGACATCGGCGCGCCCGCCTTCGCCAAATTAAGGACCGCGTACGAGCAAACCGACGATCTGGAGATGCGCCTGCGCGTCGAACAGGTGGTGCGCACCGCCTATCTGAACCGCTACGTCTTCGACCGCAATGGGTTCCTGGGAATCAGCCTGGCCCCGTACGAGCCGAGGGACACCAAGGGCCCTCGTCGCCCGGAGATCGAAGTTGGCGTCAAGGTAACGAAGGTGATCACCAACACGGCGGCCGCCAAAGCGGGACTGCGAGCCGAAGACGTCATCATCGCGATGAACGGCGTTCCGGTGTCGGGGAGCGGCCGAGAGATCACGGAGAGATTCAGCGACACGATCCGCCAGAACCCGCCCGGGACCAAGGTCCGCCTCACCGTCGTTCGCGAGATGAACACTCTGACCCTCGACGCGATCATCGGCCGCTGCTCGGAGGACAACATTCATAACGTACGTTTCGCCGGTCTCTATGACCAAGTGAGCGAGCGCTTCGAAACCTGGTGGTTCAAGTATTTCCGCGTCGCGGCGAAGTCGGACGACGAACCGTAGTTCGCTGACCGAATCACGGTTTATGCCTATGCCGACAGCGTTATTCTCGTTCGCGCCGCGCGTGCCCGCCGAAGGGCGAGAACAAGGCAGCGCAAGGATGGGTTTTGACAATACACGGTGCGGTGTGTTATAATCCCTGAACAAGAAAAGTCTTATGGAACGACAGACATCTCGAAACAATTCCGGCCTCCAACTTGGCGCAGACCTTGAGCGTCGGGTGGAGGAACTAGCCCACATCAGCGGGATGGCCCCTGTTGACGTGGTTCGCGAAGCGCTTGAAGAATACGTAGCCCGACGGGGCAACGGCAACGCGACTGATAAAGGCGAAACGCTTTACGATCGAGCCAAACGTGCCGGGTTGGTTGGCTGTCTGAACGGCGCTCCGTCGGACCTGAGCACGAACCCGAAGTACATGGAAGGCTTTGGGCGTGACTGATCGTGTCCTTGTAGATACCGGCCCGATCGTTGCAATTCTTTCTTCTGACGACCCACATCACGCGGTCTGTTCTTCGGAACTGCGCAAGCACAAACAGCCCTGGATTACTTGTTGGCCCGTTCTTACCGAAGCTGCGTGGTTAGTGCGGAAAGAATCGGGCGGAGTGCAACGTCTCTTTGAGCTTGTCGACAAAGGGGTCATTGAGGTCGTTGAACTGGACGCCAAGGCACCTGCTTGGGTAGTAAAGTTTCTGGAGCGCTATGCATCGCTGAAGGCGCAAGTGGCCGATGCAGCGTTGATGTACCTGGCGGAACAGCGTGGCTTGGAACGCATCCTGACCCTGGATCGTAGGGACTTCTCAGTCTATCGAACGACGGGGGGCAAGGGGCTTCACGTTCTCCCAGAGTAATGACGATGGCGGAAAGTTCGTACCGCCGGTGGATCGTCGCGCTAGCTGGGGCCGGTTTGATCGTCCAGGGGGCGGCCCTCTTTGCGGCCTATTGGAAGATGGGAACGATCGACGGCTACGCCATTCGCTCGCTAGATTGCGGCGAGTATCACACCATCGCACGGAACCTCGTCGAGCACGGCGTTTTCAGCCAGTCCAAAACTCCGCCATTTGTACCCGATACTTGGCGGACGCCGGGATATCCGCTGTTCCTGGCCGCGATCATGCTCGTTGTAGGGAAGTCCTCCATCGCACTGGTTCTGGTGCAGCAAGTCTTAGCCGTCGTAAACGTGTTGCTGGTGTTTCATGTAGCACGGGGGAAAATGAGCGATTCGCGGGCCGCACTCGCCGCAATCCTCTTTCTGCTTGAGCCGTACCATCTGTTCTACTCCCTGTGGCTGATGTCCACGACGTGGCTGGTGACGCTCATCCTGCTGACGTGGCTCGCATGGTCCAAGGCTGTCGGGAGCGGGGAGCCGTGGCGATTCGTGCTGCTGGGCGGCTTGTGCGGATTCTTGGTTCTCACCTGGCCGGGAGCCATTCTCATACCCGTCGCAACGGCGATAGGGATCCTCATTTCCCAATTCCTTCGGCGGCCACGGCTCAAACCGACGGCGTGCGCAGCGGGAATCGTCATCTTCCTTGCGGTTTGCTCCGCAGTCATGGGTTCGTGGATGGTGCGCAACCAACGCGCTGCCGGAAAGCCGGCGCTTTCGCATCAGAGCGGGATCGTGCTGGCCTATTTCAAAGCGACCGAAGTGGTCTTGTGGCGCCAAGGGCGAACCGAAGACCGCTATCTGGAGACCTCGTTAAGCCAAGATCGACGGGACGATCCTCATCCGATTTGGGAATCGATCGACGAGTCTCTTAGGCTTCGTCTCAACGAACTGCCGATTGAACAGCAGAAAGAGTTGACCTGGTCGAATCTCGCCCAGGGTAACAAGACGTCGGTCGATTCGTTCCGAATCTCCGCTGCATTGGAGTCCATCGCCCAGGGGTATCTCTTGGAGTCCCCGCGAAGCACCCTGGCGGTGTGCCTGGCGCGATGCGCGTCGATCCTTACGTTCCCGGCTGATCTAGCCCTGTGGCCCCCGAAGGGTGTCGAAGTAAATCGACTCCGTTCCGCCGCGCTGGGCGTGGTGTATTTCCTTCTTGTCCTTGGAGTTGTGGTCAGGTTGGCCCGAGGTCGGATCGGGTTTCAGGCGCTCTATTTCCCGCTCGCGTGTACGCTGGCGTTGCTGCTGGCAACCACGCCGCAGACCGACCCTCGGTTTCGCGCGCCGATGATACCGTTGCTGATTATCGTCGCCCTTCTGCCTATTCGGATGGCTACTCGTGAGGACCGTGCTCCGGACCGCCCGGCATCAACCACAGGTGAAACAGATAGGAAAAAAGGACCGTGCTGATGGTCGTGCCACCGTAATCCGCGGCCGTCATCGCGTATCCGCCGAACCGGACGATGAGAAACCATGTGAGCACGACCAAGACCACGACGACGGCCAAGGTCTTCCAAAAAAGCCCCGCAACGAAAGGAAGTTTACCCATGGTTCTCGCTCTACTCCGTCCACCTTGTGCCACCGCTTTAGAGCAGTGCCACCGCCCACGGCCCGTTCCTCAACCGGCGATACGTCGTTAAGTATGGCAAATCGTGGTCGCCGTCAACCCGGTTTTTCAGCGCCCCGGCCCAGTGGACGCAACCGAGGAGAACCGGGCTGCGGTTACAAGCGTAAAACCCTGACGAGAATCGGGTTGAAACCGTCCGTGACAACCGCGAAACTACGGTCTGGGCATGGGGTTCCTCAGGGAGATGGGCGTGGGCATTAGCGTGAGGCGTCGATTGGTTTATGTCGTGTCGATGGCGACAATGCTCTTGGCTGGTTGGAGCCTTGCGACTTCTACCCAAGTTCGGGACAGGGTAGACGACTCCACCCCACCCAGCGTAAATCAGAACGCGGAACACGGTAAGAAAGGGCAAGCGATGAAATTTCGACAGTCGAAATCCGGATATGACATCACCCCGCTTTCGTGTGAGGCCGTTGAGGAGTTGGCGTCCAAACTCGACCCCGAGGCGTACCACATTACGCAGGGAGCGGACACGGAGCGAGCGTTCTGCGGCGGGCTGCTGGAAAACAAGAAGGACGGCGTCTACACCTGCGTGGTGTGCGGACTGCCGCTCTTTTCCAGCGCCCATAAGTTCGATTCAGGAACCGGTTGGCCGAGCTTCTACACTCCGTTTGACGCCGACCATTTGACTCAGCAAGTCGACAACAGCGGCGGGAGGGTCCGCACGGAGATCAACTGCGCCCGTTGCGGCGCGCACATGGGGCACGTCTTCGACGATGGCCCGCCGCCCACGGGGCAGCGCTATTGTCTCAACTCCGCGGCCTTGAAGTTCTCGGAGAAGGGATCACCCCTCCCGCCGGAAAGCCGTCCCGCGCAAACGGATGTCGCCTATTTCGCGGGAGGTTGTTTCTGGGGAATCGAGCATTATTTCCAGTTAGGCCCCGGCGTTATCGACGCAACCAGCGGATACATGCAAGGGAACGTGGACAACCCGACCTACAAACAGGTAGGCAGCGACACCACCGGCCACGCCGAAACGGTCAAGGTGGTTTTCGACCCCCAACGCATCACCTACCGCCGTTTGCTGGAGGCGTTCTTTGACATGCATGATCCGACGCAAATGGATCGTCAGGGGCCGGATGTCGGCAACCAGTACCGCTCCGGCGTCTGGTACGCCAATGACCGGCAGCGAAAAGAGGCCGAAGCGTTCATCAAGGAACTATCCGGCGGCGACCGTTACCGCGGGAAAAAGATCGTCACCCAGGTGGAACCGGCCAAAACCTTCTGGCCCGCCGAGGACTACCACCAGGATTATCTCGACAAAACCGGCGGCGCATGCCACGTTTCTAACCCCTGGTGACGAAGGCTTCGCCGCGGGACAGCTCGTCCTTGGCGTCCGGCGCTTACGCGGAAAGCGGCCTTCCCAGACTCAGGCTCACGAGCGTAACCGCCAGTGCCGACGCAAGGCGAGGACGGAATCCGCCGGAAAACCCGGATCGATGGCTCGTGTTTCGTGTTTCGGTGGACCGCTCGAATAACGGAAATTCGCGTACGATTGTCATAGTCACTGCTCCTTGGCTGATCGACGACGACACGTGCGAAGGCAACCGCCCCAACCATCGCCTGCTCCAGCAGGCCGTTGCTACTGAGCCTACGCCCTACAAGGGCCTAATCCAACACGTGAAACTTGCACCCGAGCGTAAAGAATAGTGGTCACTGGAGCAAACTGAATACCTCTTTACCAGCAAAACCGAAAAAACCGCCTGATGCCAAAATCCGCGGCCAGACCCGTTTTCACCAGAGTTCGCTTCATGGTACTTGTGACTATACCGTCCAGACGGTACAGTGATCCGTTCCGAGAATGGTTCGCGGCTTGGCAGGCTTTGCTGGAAGCAGACGGCTTCGATCCCGCCACGGCGACCATCATACGCTTAGCAACCGACGGGCTTTGTTTCTGCACCCTTTTGAATCTCGCGGTACCGACAGGAGAGTTACGCCGCAAAGTCCTCGATAAACTGCTAAGAATGACCACGCCGCCGGGGTCCGGAGTAGTGGAATCGTGACTTCTATTATGCG
>JAGVHG010000004.1 GCA_020056715.1 Phycisphaerae bacterium
CATCTGGCGCGGCTGGTACGATATCATGTTGATGGTCCACGGTGCAGAACTGCTGGCCCCCATCGTGGAGGGCGGAACTTGTGTATAAGGGTCAGGACTAAAGTCCCGGCAACCACCGTACGCCCTCCGGGCGAGGCAAATATGCCCTGATCGCTCCGCGATCACCCTCTCACCAATCACCCGTCAAGTTCTATTCATGGAGCCGCTTCGGTGAGTGCGCCCGGTCCGCGCCCACGAGGCGCGAGATTTGTTCCACGTGGAACAAGCCTTCGATGCCAACGTATGGCACTGACCCGTCGTTTGCGCTCCGGGTTCGGACTGGCGTTGCAGAGTTTACAGCGAATCGAGCAGTCGCCGGGCGAAGTCGGTTTGTTCGGTGCAGCGCCGGACGTCGGCTACCGCTTCCGGACCGAAAGGCGGAAGCTCGTCGGCGGCCGTGGCGAGGAAGGCGAGGGCTTCGTTCAGAAGCTTCTTGGCCTGGGCGCAATCGGTTTCATAAACGGACTCGGCGTGCTTCATCAATACGCCGGCAAGATCAAGGTCGGCGCGGGCCGCGGTGACGGCGGATCGATCGTGTTTCCGCCAGAATTCACGGGCGGTCCTTGCGGAGGTGACGGCTTCCTCGTGGCGACCAAGAGAAGTCAGCGCCGCAGCGAGGCGGCCCCAAGATTGGGCCTGTTTCGCGAAGGGCTGATCAGATGTTTCGCCCGCAAGACCAATGGCCGCGCGGCACCAGCGCTGCGCTTCGTCATCCCGTCGCGCGACCGTGCAATCGACGGCCAGGCTCATGGCCGTCTCCCATTGTTCATCGAACGAACCATGCTCTTCGCGGAGGCGATAGGCCGCGAGGTGCGCGTGGTAGGCGTCTAGGCGCTCCTGACGGCGCAAAGCGAAGCCGAGCTTTTCCAACACCGCCGCACCAAAACGCAGCGCGTCGGCTGCGACGCTCTTTTCATCCGCGAAGCCGACGACGAACGCCGCGGACGCGGCCGCAAGCAGGGCGGTTTCAGACTTGGGGAACTCGTCACGCTCACCGGCGAGCAAGCCGGCCAAGTACATCTTCCACGCGTACTCGCCCAGCGGCGATTCGGGGATGGCCGCAATGTGCTTTTGGGCATCGGACCAACGCGACTCGTGAATCGCCTTCAACGCCAGCACGGCCCGTTCATTGGTCGGCCGCACATGCCCCGTCGGACGTGTCGTTCGCTGCGAATCTGACGAAGTGACCGCGCTCATCCGGGTGGACGATCTTTCATCAATGATTCGACGCGCTCGATGATCTGTTGGCCGCGAAGGTGCGCGTCGATGATCTTTCCATCGGGACCAAGGATGAACAGTTCCGGGATCCCGGTCACCCCGAACGCCTCGCAGGCCTGCGGTACGCCGCCCTTCTCGCCGAACACCTGGGGCCAGGCGATCTTCGGATTGTTCTTCAGGTAGTCCGCCACCGTTCCCAATTCGTGATCGCGGTTGATGCCGATCATCACCAAGTCCTTGCGCGTCGCGTACTTCTCATGGATGGCGATCAAATGGGGCATTTCTTCGAGGCAGGGCGGGCACCACGTCGCCCAAAACTCCACCAGCACGATCTTCCCTTTCAGCTCCGTAAAGTTCAACGTCTCACCGCCGAGGGTTTTGAGGATTAGCATGGGCGCCGAATCGCCGACGTTCAGGAGGGACTTATTGCCATTGCCCCCGCCGGTCATTGCTACGTGGGGTACAACCAACTCGACAACTGCGCCGGGTAGCGCACGGACGGTGTTCGTGACCATCTTGCCTCCCGGTCCGGCGACGCCGATTTCGAAATCGTCCATCGGTGCGTCCTCCATCCGGAAGCGCCCTTCGGCATCGGTCATCGCCCGCAGGCCGAGTGTGTTCTTGGATCGCCAGCGCCAGGCCACCACCTCAACGGCCGTCGCGGCGCCGCCACCTTCGATCTTCACGATTCCCTCCAAGACCATGCCTGGGTGAAGCTGAAAATCCAGCGTCGTCGTTTCACCGCCCTTGACCTCAGCCACCTTCAGTTCCGGGGCGTAGTCATGCAGATGGAGGGTCACGGTCGTGGCACCGGGCGGGACGCCGAGAATCTCGAACCGGCCCTGGTCGTCGGTCCAATCGCGCGGTGAGTCGTCGTCGTACGCATCGCCGGTGATGAGCCGCGCCCCGTGGATCAGTTGGTCTGTTTTCGCCGCCGTCACACGCCCGGCGATTCGTCCCGCGCGAGCCATCACAAACCGGTGGGTTGACTCGCGCTCCTTCGATGGAGTGGTGATTTGCCGCTCGAACCCGCTGTCGGAGACAAACTCACGGTGCGTCAGACGCACGCCGAGCATGAAGGCGTCGAAGTGAATGCCTTTAAGGGTTGTCGTGCCGCTTTCGTCGGTCATCATCGTCCGGAAATCGCCGCGAGGTTGATCCGCACACTCCACGGTCACGCCGCGGATGGGCCGGTCGAGGTCGTCGACGATGTTGATGTGGAGGATTCGCTCGGGTTTGAGCGTTACGTTTAGTTCGGATGAATCCTCAAGTTTGGCGATCTTTCGTCGTTCGCGCCCGTAACCTTCGACTTCGACGACCAGCTCACCTTCGCCGGGAGCGATGCTCGTCAGGCGAAATCGGCCTTGGTCGTCGGTGCGTTCCTTTCGATCTGGGCCGTTGGTGCGGAGAACGATGGCGGCTGCGGCGACCGGTTGTTCAGTGAGGAAGTCAGTGACGCGCCCGGTAAGGGCTAAGTTTCCCTCCAGCATCTCGCCGAGAAACGGCGGCGTATCACTTTCCCCAACTCGGACTTCACGAACCATGTCGGCGAATTGTGCTTTCGACAGGGTGACCCACACGTCGCCTTGGATGGGGTCGGGCGAGGTGACGACAAAATCACCCATGGCGTCCGTGGTCGTGGTGGCGATCACATCGCCCTTGCCGCCGTCAGCGGACTTCCATCGCACGGTGACGGTGACGTCCTTCTGCCCGGCGCCGATGGGGTCGGTGACCTGGCCCTCGACGATCACGATCTTCACCGGCGCAGTGGGTTTGTCCTCGCCTTGCATGGCGAACGCGGACATCGACGACAACATTGCACATGCCAGCACTAAAAACATACGATCCCGACCTTCAAAGACATTGTATCGCGCCTCCAACCTGATGGAATGACAGGCAAACATCCGCGAACACCGTATAATGCCGGGCGATGCTGCCGAACGCCTTTCCGTTGACTAAGGATCAAGCCCAGGCCGTCACTACCACAGGACGGAGCATCATCGTCTCCGCGGCCGCGGGGTCGGGGAAGACCGCGGTCCTGGCCGAACGCTGCGCCTACCTGGTGTGCGACGCGCCGCCGGAGCAGCGTTGCGATGTCGATGCACTGTTAGTCCTCACCTTCACCGACGCCGCCGCCGCTCAGATGCGCTCCCGCATTGTGGACGCCATTCGCCGCCGACTCGACGAGCGGCCCGACGATACGCGGCTGCGTCGGCAACTGGCCCTGGTCGATGCGGCACAAATATCAACCATCCATGCGTTCTGTTTGTGGTTGGTGCGGCGGTGGTTCACGCTCGTGGACCTCGATCCGACCGCGGTAGTCCTCGACGCCGACGAGGCCTCGCTGCTCAAGAAAGAAGTCCTCGACGAGCTATTGAACCAGCTCTATGCGACCACGTCCGTTCCCGATGATCCGCTCGGCGGCAAGACCCTCGACCCGACGCGCGATTCCCCCACACCATCGGACGACGCAATGGGTGCGTGGGAGTTGGGTAAGCGGTCTCTTACGTCGCTGGGACCGGAGTTCGTGCGACTGGTGGATGACTACGGATTGGGGGAAGACCGCGACATCACCGCTGCCGTCCTGCGTCTCTACGGTTTCACGAATTCGCTGCCGGACCCAAGTGTGTGGTTGCGCGAGGCCGTCGAATCGTTGAGTGAGCGACCCGAACTGGTGGTGTTAGAGATTGCGAAAGCTTTGCGGACGGAACTGCTGCGGCAGGTGGAGCATTGCGCGCAACTCGTCGAGACGATCAAAGCCGGGGACCCAGTCGGCTACTTCTACGCCGACAAGATACGCGATTACGAGAACGCATTGCATGAATGGAGTACGACGCTGACTAGCGGCGATCCACAAAGCGACACGGAGTCGTTGGACCGGTTTGACCGCGTCCGTGAGCAAATACATGGGTTCACGTTCAGCGGCGAACGCGCGAAACCGCTGCCCAAAGATGCGGATCCGAACACACGGGAGGCGCGCGACGCCGCGAGCGACCTACTCAGCAAGCAGGTCAAAGAACGGCTCTTCAAGAAACGGCTCAAGAATCGTTTCGCTTTGTTTTCCATAGAGGAGTGGACTTCGGGGTTGCGACAGACCGCGCCGTACGTGGCCACGTTGGTCGATGTCGTCGCCGCGTTTCAGGATGCGTACGCCCGCAGGAAACGGCGATTGAACGTGCTCGACTTCGCCGATCTGGAACGCTTCGCGTTCGATCTCCTGCGACCCGTGGAGGGATCGGACGGCCCGTCTGACGTCGCCCGCACCTTGCACCATCGTTTCGCGCACGTACTCGTCGATGAGTTCCAAGATATCAATCCCCTTCAGCAGGCGATCCTCACCTGCGTCAGCCGCGAATCGGACCCGTCGCGGCCCGGCAACCTGTTCGTGGTCGGCGACGTGAAGCAAAGCATCTATCGCTTCCGTCTGGCGGAACCGGCGCTTTTCACCCAGCGGCTTCGCGGCTTTTCCACAAAGACTGCATCTGAAGACCCCCTCACCCTGCCCTCTCCCCCCTTGGGGGAGAGGGGTTTTAGTACGCACTCCAACGACAGCGACGGCGTTGCGATCTACCTTCAAAGCAACTTCCGCAGCCGCCCGGAGATTCTCGAAGCGGTCAACTACGTCTTCCGCCGCCTGATGCGCGAGGGGCTAAGTGATCTCGTATACGACCAAGCCGCCGAGCTTCGCCCGGGCCGCGTCGTTAATGCTGCCTCCACACGACACCCGATCGAATTTCATCTGTTGGAGAAATCTTGGCGGTCGGCGGCGGATGAGGAGGAGAACGGCGAAGAGCCGCAAGAGCCAGAGCTAGAGCGGGGTGTCGCGGACCGTTTTGACTCCGCCCGGTGGACTCCCATCGAACGCGAGGCCTATCTCATCGGATCGCGTATCCGCGAGTGGATGGAGACCGGGGCGCATCCCGTTGACGGCGCCCCGCTGCGATATCGTGACATCACCGTCCTCCTGCGGAAAGCGAAGATCGACGCCGAGCGGATGGCGGCCATGTTCACTTCCATGGGAATTCCCGCGTATGCCGAGGTCGGCGGTTCGCTTTTCTCGGCGGTGGAGATACGCGACGTTGTCGCCGCATTGCAGCTTCTCGACAACTTCCAGCAGGACATCCCCCTCGCCTCCGTGCTTCGCAGCGGCATTATGGGGGAGCGTCTGAGCGAGGATGAACTGGTCGAAATCCGCTGTCTGGATCGTGAGATTCCTTTTCACGCCGTGGTGCGGGAATATGCCCTTCGCGGTGGCGAGGCCGCCCTTCGCGAGCGAGTTGCGGCGTTCATTGCGCGGATCAACCGATTTCGCGACGACGCCCGCCGCCGTCCACCGGCCGATTTGCTATGGCAATTGTACGAAGATCATGGCTTCATGGCCTACACGTCCGGACTTCCCAACGGGATGCAGCGACGAGCGAACTTGCTGAAGCTCCACCAGCTCGCCCGGAAGTTCGGGACGTTTCGCCGCCAGGGGCTTCATCGGTTTCTGCGCTTCATCGAATCCCTCCAAGACGAAGAACAGGACGTCGCCTTGGCCCCGTCGCTTGGCGAGTCGGACGACGTGGTTCGCGTGATGACCATTCACCAGGCCAAGGGGTTGGAGTTTCCCATCGTGTTCGTCGCGGGGCTGGGGACGAAGTTCAACCTCGGCGACCGCAGCGGCCGGATCATCTTCGAACGCAGGTCGAAGATCGGTCTACGCGTGGTGGACCCGCAGCGGATGATCGAATACCCGTCCGCCGCTCACAGCCTGGTCGCCGACGAGATCGAACGCACCACCCGCGAAGAGGAATTGCGCATCCTCTACACCGCCATGACGCGGGCCAGGGACCTGCTCGTCCTCGTCGGGCATGTGGGATGTCGGATGTCGGATGTCGGATGTCGGTATATCCCACATCCCCCATCCTCCATCCCACATCCGAGTTTGTGGAGCATCGCCACTGCCCAAACACCGCTCGATTGGCTCCTGTCCTCGACGTCCGGTGCGCCCGAATCGTTGTTTAAGATACACACCCACGACGCGGTGGAAATGAGCGCATGGCGAGTCACCGATCCGCGGGATCAAGGTGAGAAACAGACGCGGCTCGCCGTGTCACGCTGCGAAGCCCTACCTGTGGATGAACCGCTTGCGCCCGGCGATCCAGAGGTCGAGGAAGTGTTGTCGCGGATCGACTTCGTCTATCCCTACCTTTTGTCCACGTCCGTGCGTGCGACCATGGCCGCCAGCGAATTCAAGGGGGTGTACGACTTCCTGCGCGATCCCGACGAACGGCCCGATCTTCGTGCGCTGCCACAGGCGTTCCAGGTGCCGCCGTCGAAGTATGCTTCACAACCTGCGGCAACATCCGTCTATCGCGGCGTTATCACCCACCGCGTGCTGCAACATCTTGACTTCGCGGTGGCGGTGGATGCCGACGGCGTGGCATCGGAATTGCAGCGAATGATGGGCGGCGGCGTGATAGCCGCCGAGGATCGCACGGTGGTAGACGCGGAAGGACTCGCTTGGTTCGTTTCGACGCCGTTGGCCGAGTCCATCCGCCGGGCGGGACCGGCGTACGCCCGCGAGTTTCGCTACATTGCCGCGGAGCCGCTCACCTCCTTCGATCGTTCCATAGTCGCGGGTCCGGACGACCGAGTGCTGGTGCGCGGGATCGTGGACGGTATTCTACCGACCAAGAAAGGCTTGACGCTCGTGGACTTCAAGACCGACGCCATCGCCGCGAACGAAGTCCCCGCTCGCGGCGAGCGCTATCGCCCGCAGATGACGTTGTACGCGAGCGCCATGGCGGCGTTGTGGCGACGCCCCGTGAACGCTATCTGGTTGGTCTTTCTAACGCCCAGGCAGATGTTGGAATGCCCGAGCCGCCCGATGCCCGAGCGCCCGATGCCCGAGCCGCCCCATTCATGGGGCGGGAAAGCGCCCGCGGCATGAATGCCGCGGCTCAGGGGAGCGAGTCAGTGGGTATGAATCAATCTGAACAGTTTCATCAACGCATCGTTGAGCTTGGGCGGGAGATTTTCGAGCTGGCCCAAGCCGCGCGGCCGCGCGTGTGGCAGTCCGCGTGGTGGCTGGAGCAGAGCACACGGGCCATGGACCACGATGCACGCCTGCGCACCCGCGCGTTTCAGTTCGTCGACTGCCTACCCGCGCTGCAAAGCAACGAGACGATTACCCGTCATCTGGGCGAATACCTGGACGCGCCCGGCGTCGAAGTGCCGCGTGTGGTTCGCGCTGCATTAAGGCCCGGTCGGCTGCAACGGATGCGTGAGGAGTTGGTGGGCCGGGCGGCGCAAGTAGGCGCGACGCGGATGGCCGGGCGGTTTATCACCGGCTTCGACGTGCCAAGCGCCGTCAAGACGATTGAGCGCCTACGCCGCCAAGGAATGGCCTTTACGCTCGACGTGCTCGGTGAATCGACGACGAGCTACGCCCTGGCCGACCGCTACGCCAAGGTCTATCACGATCTCCTCGATCACCTGCCGCCGCTCGCCGCTCGCTGGCCGACCGTCCCCATTATTGACGCGGATTCACGCGGTCCGATGCCTCGGGTGAACCTCTCCATCAAGCTCACCGGTCTGGACCCGCACTTCGACGCCATCGACCCCGCTCGCGCCATCCGCCAAGTCGGCGAGCGTCTGCGACCGCTTTTGCGGCACGCGCGTCAGGCCGGGGCCTTCGTCAACATCGATATGGAGTCCAACAAGCACCACGACCTTACCCTCGAACTGTTCAAACAAATGTTGATGGAGGATGAGTTCCGCGACTGGGCAGACGTCGGCATCGTGCTCCAAGCCTATTTGAAGGAATCCGACCGCACCCTTGACGACTTCCTGGAGTGGGTCCGACGACGTGGGACTCGCGTCGAAATCCGTCTGGTCAAAGGGGCTTATTGGGATGCGGAAACGGCAGCGGCTGTCCGTAGTTACAAGGAGCCGCCGGTCTGGACCGCCAAGTGGCAGTCCGACGCCTGTTACGAACGCATGACTCGCCGGATGCTCGAAAACACGGACTTGGTCCGTCCGGCCTTTGCCAGCCACAACGTGCGCTCGCTGGCCGTGGCCTGCGCGACGGCGGAGGAGCTGGGTATCCCCGCGAATGAATATGAAATCCAAATGCTTTATGGCATGGGCGATCCGCTGAAGACGGCGATGGTGCAGTTGGGCCGCTGCGTTCGGGTGTATTCTCCCTACGGCGACCTGATGCCGGGCATGGGTTATCTGATCCGCCGATTGCTGGAAAACACCTCCAACGAAGGCTTTCTCAAGCAGAGCTTCGGCGACCGGGGATCTCACGACCGCCTCCTCGCCGATCCCGCTGTTGCCAAACCGCCTAGCGCTGCGTTACCGTCGCGTCATTACCAGAACACCGACCGGGAGGAGCCGATGCCCCGATTCATCAATGCGTCCAATACGAACTTCGCAGTAGCCGAGAATCGCCAAAAAATGGCCGGGGCCATTCAATACGTCCGTGGTGACTTCGGTCGTAGTTACCCTTTGGTCATCAACGGTCAATCGGTGAACACCGAGGAGTGGTTCGAGTCGCATAATCCTTCGCGTCCCTCGGAGATTGTCGGGAAGGTCGCCTCGGCCACCACCGCGGACGTGGATCGTGCCGCGGCGGCGGCGCGGAGGGCCTTTGCTTCTTGGCGATCCACCGCCGCCCGCGAGCGGGCGGACATCCTGCGCAAGACCGCCGACCGGCTTGAAATGCGCCGCTTCGAACTGGCCGCGACGATGATCCTCGAAGTGGGCAAGCCCTGGCGCGAGGCCGACGCCGACGTCACCGAGGCCATCGACCATTGCCGCTACTACGCCGAACAGATCGAGCGGATCGAGTCGCGTCCCCGCCTTCGCAACATCCCCGGCGAGGACAACATGCTCACGTATTCGCCCAAGGGGGTGTGTGCGGTGATTTCGCCGTGGGCGTTTCCGCTGGCCATTCTGACCGGCATGACCAGCGCGGCCCTGGCGGCTGGCGACACCGTGGTGATGAAACCGGCGCGCCAGGCGTCGGTGGTGGCGGCCAAGCTCGTCGAAGTCTTCCACGACGCCGGCCTGCCGCCCGGAGTGCTCAACTTCGTCCCCGGCTCCGGCGAAACGATCGGGCGACACCTCGTCGAACATGGCGAGGTGAACGTCGTGGCCTTCACGGGATCGCAGGAAGTGGGGGCGGGCGTCATCCGCGCCGGGGCCGTCGTGCGACCGGGGCAATCGTTCATCAAGAAAATGATCGTCGAGATGGGGGGAAAGAACGCCATTATCGTCGATGACGACGCGGACCTGGACGGCGCGGTCCAGGCGGTCATTGAATCCGCATTCGCCTACGCCGGACAAAAGTGCAGCAGTTGCAGCCGGTTGATCGTGCTCGACGGCGTGTACGACGCGATGTGTACTCGGCTGCGCGAGGCGACCCAGAGCGTGGTGATCGGTCCGGCGTATGAACCGGCGACGCTTGTGGGACCGGTCATCGACGACGAGGCACGCTCGCGCATCCTGCGTTACGTCGAACTTGGCCGCCGCGAAGGGCGAGTGTTAATGGAGGTCAAGCTGCCGCCCGAATGCGCGGAGGGCTATTTCGTTGCTCCGGCTGTATTCAGGGACGTGTCGCCCGATGCCCGGATCGCGCAGGAGGAAGTCTTCGGACCGCTGCTCGCCGTGATCCGGGCGCGGGATTTCGAGCATGCCCTGGAAATCGCCAACGGCACGCGCTATGCGCTCACCGGCGGGCTGTTCTCGCGTAGCCCGGCCCACATCGACCGCGCCCGCCGCGAGTTCGCCGTCGGCAATCTGTATATCAACCGCAAAGTCACCGGGTCACAGGTCGACGCCCAGCCCTTCGGCGGTTTCAAGCTGAGCGGCACGGGCGTCAAGGCCGGGTCGCCTGATTATTTATTGCATTTCATGGACGCCCGCTGCATTACCGAGAATACCCTACGCAGCGGATTTGTCCCCAACGAGGTTCGCCTCGAAGATCACACGGAGGTAAGTTAACCCAACCGGCGCCGCGGATACGGTCGTCACATACAAGGAGAAACAAGGATGTTATTCGAGACATTTGCAAGCACGGCCCTGGTCAACACGGCGATCATCGCCTTGCTTCTAATCCTGCTCGCAAACTTCTTCTAGAGTATTCTCCATTTTGGTCTATTCGTGGAGTCGCCGACCATCAGGCGATGAGAATACATGCGCGTACGCCAAATCCAGCCCGATCGAAACACTTTGACCGGGTAAGACCGAAGCCGTCGCGGGAACGCGGGCGACGAGTGATTCCCCGCCCGCAGTGTGTACATGTACATTGATGCAATCACCGAGCGGTTCAATGTGTCGGACAATGCCCTCGCCTAGGTTCCCCATCTCTGGGCGGCCTGCCACTCTTGGGTGGCCCACCTCTTTAGAGGTGGGGGATTGAATCCATACATGTTGCGGTCGAATGCCCATGGCGACGGTTTGTCCACCGTGCAGCCGCAGACTCATCGACATGGACTGCGGCAGAGCGACGCGACCGATGCGCCCAATGAAGCATACGTCACCGCAATTGCACTCCAGTCGGCCATCGGAAAAGTTCATCAGCGGCGTGCCCACAAACCCCGCGACAAAGCGGTTGGCCGGTCGGTTGTAGACTTCCAGAGGGGCGTCGCATTGTTGAACGACGCCCTCCCGAAGAATCACCATACGGTCTCCCAAGGTCATGGCCTCTTCCTGGTCGTGCGTCACGTACACCACCGTCGTCCGCAGTTCGCGGTGCAATTCCTTCAGTTCCGTCCGCATCTGAATCCGCAGCCTGGCGTCGAGATTGGATAGCGGTTCGTCGAAGAGGAACACTTGCGGTTTACGCACGATTGCTCGTCCGACGGCGACCCGCTGCCGTTCGCCGCCCGATAGCGCCGCGGGCTTACGATCCAGAAGATGGGTCAATCCGAGCTTCTCCGCCATTTCGCCGACCTTCCGAATGATCTCCGCTTTCGGCACGCGGCGCATTTTCAATCCGAAGGCCATGTTCTTGAACACGGTCATGTGCGGATAGAGGGCGTAATTTTGGAAGACCATGGCCACGTCGCGGTCCCTGGGCGCGACGCGGTTGACGATACGCTCACCGATGCGGATGGTCCCTACCGTAAGCTCCTCAAGACCGGCGATGAGCCGTAGCGTGGTAGTTTTGCCGCAGCCTGACGGCCCCACCAGTACGATAAACTCGCCGTCCGCGACCGAAAGCGTGAGATCATCGACCGCGCGGACGTCCCCTTGCTTGGTGCGGAAGGTTCGCGTCACGTGTTCGAGCGAAATACCGGCCACGGAAGTCCCTTCGGGAAGGCGAGCATGAGCGTCGGACCCTGATGCTGTTGTATCCCAGCCGCTGCGACCCATCAACGGGCTCGACACAGTGAGCTAGTTGCGTCACGGTCCGCTGACGGTGTATAGTACGCATGAATTGTACGCGCCACTTCGGAGTTAGGGAGGGTTCGCCGCGAAGCGGAACGCAGTAAGTAATGGCTGAGGATGTTTACGATGTCGTCGTCATCGGCGCCGGACCCGCTGGGGCGACGGCCGCGCTCCAACTCGGCCGCAAGGGCTATCAGGTCGCCTTGGTCGACCGGGCCGCTTTTCCTCGCCCCGTCACCTGCGCCGGCTGGCTTAGCATTAAAGTCGAACCTCTTCTCGCCGAGTTAGCGTTACCCGCCAAGAAGTTTCTGGGTTCTCCTTTCCGCGATGTGACTCTTTTCAACGCCGACCTGACTAAGACCGCCAAACCACGGTTTGAATCATCCGCCGGGTACCTTGTCGATCGCGCCAGCTTCGACCACGCCCTGATCAAGGCAGCCGTGCAACACGGTGTGACGTTTTTCCAATCCAGCGCCGTGACCGATGTCCGCCTCAAAGAGCGCTCGGTCGAGGTGACGCTCGCCAATGCCAAGAGGATCACGAGCCGATTGCTACTACTGGCCTCGGGTCGAGGGTCGGAGCTGCTCGATCGCATCGGCTTCCCTCGGCAATCGGGGGGCAACCCGCTGTGGACGGCCCAGGCCGAGGCCATCGGAATCAATTCCGTCGCCGCCGGACTCAAGGGTCCGGCGTCTGACGCGGCGAACACGGCGAAGGCCGAGCCTCAGGTCGGCGTGGTGCTGGGGCTGGACGGCGGCGGCAGCTTTGGGTTGTTATGCACGTCCAAGGATCGTGTTTCAGTCAACGTCAACTGGGCCGGCGCTCGCGAACGTGCCATCCCCTTGCTCGTCGGATTGTGCAAAGCCGCGTTTGGGAACCGGGCTGTTCCCGTTGATCTTTCCAAGCAGGCGGAATCCGCGGAACTGGTTCGCTGCCCCGCCTCGGCGGCCTTGGATATGGACTCCCACGTAGCGAAGCATACGCTGCTCATCGGCGACGCCGGCGGGTTTATCTCCGCCGCCAGCAATGAGGGAATCTATCCGGCGATGTGGTCGGCGAAGATTGCCGCCCAAGTGATCGACGCTGCCTTGCAGAGCGACTTCTCCCAGGACGAGTTGATGACCTTCGACTCCCTGTGGCGAACGCAGATGGCCGATCATCTCCGCTCGCCGCACACCGACATCCGCTTCCTCCTCCCCCTCATTTTTCATAACCAGCCGATGGCCGACCGCATGGGCGCCGCCTTCTTCTTCGGCGAAAACCTGTAAAGCGCCGGCGACGTCTGGCGATCAGAGCCGGGAGCGACAGCGACCGGATACACACCGAGGCACGAATGCACGTATGGACGAGCAGAAACGCAGAAACATCGAAAAAATAGACGAAGCGGCTAAGGACGGGGCTGGGGGACGGGGGCACCCCGGCGCGGCGGGAATCCCGGTGGACACGTTGAGGCCGGCTCTACGCCGCATCAGGAAAGCAGCACGGTGAATCCCGCTTGTCCAAAGTGTCGATCGGCGGTCAGGGCCTCGCTGAGGCCCATCTGTTCCATGACCACGAACGAGATGCAATCGGTCAAGGACCATGTTTTGTCTGCTCGCGCCTTATACAGTTCGTACCCCTGCTCGAAGAGATCGCGGCTCCCAGGCATCACGGTGAGTTCGGGATCGGTTTCGAGTTGCCGCATGAGGGCGATGAACGACGGGCGATCGCCCGTCTGCGACAACCAGTTCCCCACCTCGATCAGCACATAGTCCGTAGTCGTCACGCGACCACGGTGGTTTCGCATATACGCAAGGGCGTCGGGGTGATGTACGTCACGGGGGCTTACTAACGCGATGTAGAACGAAGTATCCGCGAAGACGGGCTTCATCTCTTAGGATGCCCGTACAGATAATGGTCCACGTTGATCGAAGCATCGGGCGGCAGGCCTTTGGCGATGCCGATTACCGGCTTTAGCCTTTCGTACAACGTTGGACCGAGCTCGTGCTCCCCAACAGCGGGGGGCTGTGGGGTGATCGTCACCTCGACCGGCGCACCCTCGGGTAGTCGAACCTGTTCATCAAGTTCGATGCGGCCGTCCCTTATATGTCCACGATAAACCACGGCAATCTCCTCACAGATTCACGTTAACTTTACCACGGCGGAGGGGCGGAAACAAGGCGCGCAAACGTCAAAACGCAGAAACGTCAAAAAGTCGAAATAAAGGGGGCGGGGTTGGGGCAAGGGGGAAACGCAGAAACGTCGAAAAGCCGAAACAGTAGAGCCACGGAGCCACAAAGTTTCAAGGGATGAAGGGTTGAAAGGGCGAAAGAAACGTCGAAACGTCAAAAAGTCGAAATAAAGAGGCGTGGTTGGGGTGCGGGTCGGACGCCCACCATCACCCCTCACCCAGCCTCTCCCCTCAAGGGGAGAGGAGTTTCATAGGATCGGCGGCGCCTACACCGTCCGTAGATCGCGTCGAACGAATACAACGGCCCCGATGATCCAAAGAACTGTTCCAATCGCGAGCAGAACGATTATGTCCCCCAGCGGCGAGGCCTGTCCCTGTAGAATCCCATAGGGGCGATAGTAATTCATCAAACTCACGACAGATACGCTCTTCACGATGGTGTTGAAAGTCGACATCGAGCTTAGAAACAAGGAGGCCATCAGAATCGCAAAGGCCGTTCCCATGGCCCGACCCCGACGATCACACACCGAGGACAAGAACGCCGACATTCCCCCGGCGGCGAGCGACAAAGCGTAGAGATTGAGTGCGACCAGCGTAAACTGCCCCAACGAGCCGGCCCGCTCCAACCCTGAAATCCAATTCCCGACCACATTCCCCCCGAAACCTGCCCCTACAATAAGCAGATTGCTGCAGACGAAGACCGCGGACTCCGAAGCGTAGACGCTTGTTCGCGTCACCGGCAGGGCCAGCAACACGTCCAGAGTTCCGCGATCCACCTCCCCTGCGGGAACGCGCGTGCAAACTACGATGGCATGCGCCCAAACCAGGGCCAGCACGATCGGATGTATCCAACCGAGCATCGAAAGGACGGCCGGACCCACTGTTCCCACTTCCGTGCCAAGCAGGGCCGCGAATATCTTTTGTATGAACTCCAGTGGCAGGAACTTGTCGGAGAACTCCTTGTGGAACGTCGCCAGCATAATCCCCACGAGAAGTTCGAATACAAATAGACCTGCGGCGAACGCCAGTGTGCTCACCCGTGTTTCGCGCACTGCTTTATAGATGAGTCCGAGGTTCATATTGCCACACTACCAGTGCATCCGAAACCCCCTCACCCTACCCTCTCCCCCTGCGGGGGGAGAGGGGTTGTAGGACGCACGCTATACATAATAACCGCGAAAGATTTCCGCGAGATCCGGCGATTCAAGGGTGAAATCGTCGATCGGTTGCTCCGCAACCCAGCGTAAAAGATCGGTCATTGGACTACGCACCACACCATGCCAATGGAACGCGCTGCGTTCGGTCCAATCGACGCCGTCAGGCGGTGCACGCAGGGCATCCTCGACGGATCGCCAACGAATCGTCACTTTCCGCCGGGCTTGCGATCTAAGGCGGTCCAGCGATTCATCCGCCACGAGCCTACCGTTGCGCAAAATCGCCACCCGGCTGCACAGGTTCTCGACTTCGTTCAATGTATGACTGGACAGAAGCACCGTTCCGCCCGTGGATACGACGGCGCGCAATCGTCCGTACAGTTTGTCCTGCATCAACGGATCGAGCGAGGCCGTCGGCTCGTCAAGGATCAGCAAACGCGGCTGATGCGCAAAGGCGAGGACCAGACCGAGTTTCTGGCGCATTCCGCGGGACATAGCCCGAACGCGCACATTCGGATCGAGACCGAACTCTTCGGCAAGATCGCCCCCCGCCTTCGTCAGATCGCGACCGCGCACCCGCCCGAACAGCCGCATTGCTTTACGACATGTCAGCCAGGGGTACAGACGCAGGTCGCCGGGCAGGTAGCCCACTTCGGCCTTGATCCGGGCGCCGTCCCGACAACAATCCAAACCGAACACGCGCGCCGCCCCGCTGCTGGGCCGCAAGAATCCCATCAATACTCGGATCGTCGTTGTCTTCCCCGACCCGTTCGGGCCGAGGAACCCGAACATCGTCCCCTCGGGTACGCGCAAGCTCAGGGCTTCAACCCCGACCCGCCGTCCGTAGCACTTGGTCAGGCGCTCCACCATTACGACGTCCATGGCGCAATTGTCGATTGTTGAATGTCGATTGTCGAATGTCGGGAATGCGGGGCGTTGTCAGAGGAGTTGTCGTAACTCGTGACAGATGAAATCCACGTCGGCTTTGGTCAATTCATGGTGAAAGGGCAGGGCGATGGTTCTGTCGGCCACCGTTTCGCAAATCGGGAAGTCGCCGGATTTATGCCCGAACCGCTCGACGTAGAAAGGCTGGAGGTGTATGGGTGCGAAATAATTGCTGCAACCGATTCCCCTGGCCGCCAACGTTTTCAGGATTCGGTCACGGTCGTGTTGCGTGTAGCGGTCGGCCAAGCGCACGACAAAAACGAACCAACTTATTTGCACGTGAGGCGAAACTTTCTGTAATGCGATTCGATGTTCGTCCGCCAGACTCTCCTTGTACCAACCATAGACACGACTGCGCACCGCCGTGATTTCCTCGATGCGGCGAAGCTGCACAATCCCGATGGCGCAGTTGATATCGCTCAGGCGATAGTTGAATCCCAGGCGCGGGTGAGCCAGCCACCCGCCGCCGGCATCGCGGCCTTGGTTGCGCATCGAGCGGCACAAGTCCGCGACGGCGTCGTCATCGGTGACGATCATGCCGCCTTCGCCGGTGGTGATCTGCTTGTTGGGATAGAAGCCGAACACGCCCACGTCGCCCAGCGATCCCGCCGGTCGGCCGCGATAACGACTGCCCAACGATTCACACGAATCTTCGATGACCCGCAAGTTGTGCCGCTGGGCAATCTCCCGAATGGCATTCATGTCCGCGATCTGTCCGAATACATCAACGGGCAGGATCGCTTTCGTTCTAGACGTCACGGCGGCCTCGATCCGCCGCGGATCGATGTTCCAAGTATCGGTCTCGATGTCCACGAACACGGGCTTGGCCCCCTCTATCAACACGCAATTGGCCGATGCGACGAACGAAAAGGGAGTGGTGATGACCTCGTCCCCAACGCCAATGCCCATCGCCCGAACGATTAGGTGCAGCCCCGTCGTCCCGCTCGTACACGCGATGGCATGTCGCGTTTCGCAGAACCGAGCGAAGTCGGATTCGAATTCCGGGACTTTCGGTCCCATGCTTAGGTGCGGGGTCTGCAACACCGCTACGACGGCGTCAATCTCAGCCTTGGTAATGTTAGGTCGGGCGAGAGGGATTGGTCGTGGGGTCACAAAATACTCCGGAGGTAGCGCGGGTGCTTTTGGCAAACGCTCACGGGCGGCATTATAGTGCTTCGCGGTAGACACCGATATTTCTTCGGCGATGTGCCGATCCGAGTGTGGTACCGATGTAGCGAACTGAATATGCGAAAATCATCCAAGTCCACGCGGGTTCATAGCGAACGCGATGTCCGCACCCCGCGTCGCCCGGCCAGGTCGCTGCTGTCCGATAACACCTGGCGCGAGGCCATCGACCGTCGGACCGCCCGCGTCGGCATCATCGGCATGGGCTACGTCGGCCTGCCCCTAATGCGCACATTCTGCGCCGCCGGCTTCTCGTGCCTGGGTTTCGACATCGACGAGAGCAAGGTCGAAAAACTCAACGCTGGGCGAAGCTATATCAAGCACATCCCTTCGTCGCTGATTAAGCGGGTGGTCGCCGAGGGTCGCTTCCAAGCGAGTACCGATCCCAAGTCCCTCCAAGAGTGCAACGCGATCCTGATTTGCGTCCCAACCCCGCTCACCAAAATGCGCGATCCGGACATGAGTTACGTCGAAAACACGGCGCATCTCATCGCCGACCATCTTCAACGCGGGCAACTGATCGTCTTGGAGAGCACCACTTACCCCGGCACCACGCGGGAACTTCTCAAGCCCATCCTGGAAAGCAGCGGGCTGCACGTAGGGACGGATTTCTTCCTCGCCTATTCGCCGGAGCGCGAAGACCCGGGCCGCACCGATCACACCACCGAGACCATCCCCAAGGTCGTGGGCGGCTACGAGCCGCGCAGCCTCAAGATCGCCGCCGCGCTGTACGGGGCCGCCGTCCGCCGAGCGGTCCCCGTGTCGAGTTGCGAAGTGGCCGAGGCCGCTAAGATTCTCGAAAACGTCTACCGCTGCGTGAACATCGCCCTCATCAATGAGTTGAAGATTCTCTTTGACAAAATGGGCATCGACGTGTGGGAAGTGGTGAAGGCCGCTTCGACGAAGCCCTTCGGCTTCCAGCCCTTCTATCCCGGCCCGGGCTTGGGCGGGCACTGCATCCCCATCGACCCCTTCTATCTCACCTGGAAGGCGCGGCAGTACGGCTCGAGCACGCGCTTCATCGAGCTTGCCGGCGAAATCAACACCGCCATGCCGGAGCACGTCGTCAACCGTCTGGCCGAAGCGCTGAATGAGAAAAAGAAGTCGATCAAGGGGTCGAAGGTCCTGGTATTGGGCCTCGCCTACAAGAAAGACATCGATGACATTCGCGAATCACCCTCCATTGAATTGATCGAGCTGTTACTAACCCGCGGCGCTTCGGTGGACTACAACGATCCCCACGTGCCGCGTACACCCAAGCAGCGCGAACACAACCTGGGCATGACCAGTAAGAAGCTCACCGCCGCGGCCCTTCGGTCCTATGATTGTGTCCTGATCGCCACCGACCACACCGCCTATGACTACGATTGGATCGTCCGCCACGCGAAGCTCGTCGTGGACACCCGCAACGCCGCCGCCAACGTCAAGTCTCCTCGCGGAAAAGTTGTCAAAGCGTAGGTACCTGAAGGCACGGAGGCATTGAGGCACAAGGCATTAGGCTCGAAACCGCGGAGCCATAAAATATGGGCGGTTGGGTGACATGGCCCACGCTTGCGTGGCCATGCTTTTTCCGCTTTTCGCGGGGCTTGACGCGGCCTCAAATCCGGTTAAACTCCACGGTTTGCGGTTGTGGATTGGATTGTTATTTAGGCGTTAACCCTATGCCTCATCACCAGTTATGTAGTTTCGTGGCCAAGACCGGCCACGTGGACCAAAAGTGGTTTCATGTGGACGCGACCGACCAGGTGCTCGGTCGCCTCGCCGCCAAGATTGCGACCGTGCTCATGGGCAAGCACAAACCGACCTACACGGCCCATGTGGACACCGGGGACTTCGTCGTGGTCACCAACGCCGCCAAGTTCAAGCTGACCGGCGGCAAGGCCGAGACCATGATGTACCCGCTATACTCGTTCCATCCCGGCGGATACAAAGAAATTCCCTTTCGCCGCATCTTGAGAGACAAGCCGGAGTTTGTCCTCGAATCCGCCGTTCGGCGGATGCTCCCCAAGAACGCGCTGGGTCGGCATATGCTCAGCAAGCTCAAGGTGTACGCATCCGATACTCATCCGCACACCGCGCAGCAACCCGCGCCCTTTGCCTTTTAGTTGATGATCGAAGACGGAGACACGAAGAAATGACCGACGCCCCCGCACCTGACATGCAAGTGACACCGCCCGCCGCGGCCCCAGCCGTTGCGCCCAAGAAGCCCGTCCTGGGAAGCAACCCCTATCACTGGGGAACGGGTCGGCGTAAGACGGCCGTCGCTCGCGTGCGTATCAAGCCCGGCAGCGGTCTATTCAAGGTCAACGATCGCGAAGTGGACGAGTTCTTCAAGGTGGGCGAGAACCGGACGGCCGTTCGTACCCCGCTCAACGTCACCGATACGCTGAAGACGATGGACGTTTTCGTCAACGTCCGCGGCGGCGGCATCCACGGCCAGACCGACGCCGTGGTTCTTGGTCTAGCCCGCGCTCTGGTCAAGGCCAACGCCGACTACGAAGCTAAGCTCCGTGAGAGCAACCTGCTCACCCGCGACTCCCGCAAGGTCGAACGCAAGAAGTACGGCCAAAGCGGCGCCCGCAAACGATTCCAGTATTCCAAGCGCTAGTCTTCTCGACCCGCTGCTCTATTCCGAACTGACCCATTCATGGGGCGGTTAACATACCCGCGGCATGAATGCTGCGGCTCGGATTAACCCCTCTCCATCCCAGGGAAAGGGTTAGGGTGAGGGTCGGAGCATCCCAGTCCCGGGTGCAGACAGTTTAGGCGGCATGTTTTTCGCCCTGACAAGGGCGCAAACATGCCAGCCCAGGGCAAAGCACTGGGAAACAAGAGCGCCACAATGACCCATGCCCTGAATGGGCGAAACAAAATGTTTAATCCCACAAATGGGGGCAAATCTTTCGCTCTTTCAGGGATTGCGCGATTCGTGTCGTATAGTTCCCAGGGCGTTGCCTCAAGTTTACCCACATCTCAACGACAATCGAAGTCGCTAAGATGTGGGTGAACCTAAGACTTCTGCGATGGGGGCGCGAATCAGGAAACCGGTGAGGCGGTAGGATGATGGATGATTTGACCAAGCGAAGTGTTGACGACTTTCTCGATGCCGTGGCCCGGAGGACGCCGACGCCGGGCGGCGGGAGCGTCGCCGGTGCGGCTGGTGCGTTGGCCTGCGCGCTCGCTCGTATGGCCGCGGACTACTCGATGGGGAAGGATACTGTGTCGAACATTCGAGATCGAACCGAGGCCGTGCTGAACCGGTTACGCGGCGCCGATGAGATTCTTCGGGGGTTGGTAACGCAGGACGCGGTCGCTTACGCGGCCATGAGCGCGGCCGGGAAAGCGGCTCGCGATAATCCGGCTGCGAAGTCCGCCTACCAGGACGCGGTGCTCGCGGCGGTCGCCGTGCCCATGGAAACGGCGGCGCTGGCATCGCACGCCCTTGCGGCCATGGATGAGTTGAAGGACTTTGCCAATCGGCAACTGCTGAGCGACCTCGGTGTGGCGGCCGTGCTTGCCGAGGCTGCGGCGCGGGCGGCCTGGTACATGGTCGCGGTCAATCTGCCTCAACTCGCCGACACCACGACGCGGACGAAATTACGAGGGAACATTGACGAGACGATCCGCCACTGCGAGTGCCATCGCCGGTCAGTCGAGGCCTTCGTCCGCAGTCACCTGGAAACGGAGTAGCTCTTTCTGCAGAATATTTTTTTCTAGCCGTTTGATTTACCGCGAGAATGTGGCATAATGTATTTAGGTCATTCATGACCGCGATCGCACGCATATGGTGCGATCAACCCGGCGCAACGAATCGGGACCGTTTAGCCGGGGCAACAAAGTCGTAGTGATCGCGAGTCTGTGCGTCATCTTACCATGACGCATGCGCCAAGGTCTGCTCACGACGTCTGGTGAATAGTCTGTTCCGGGGTGCTTTCCCGGGGGGATGGGTGGTTGGATGCTTGGACGGTCCGTTTCATTCTGAAACGGCCGTCCAGGCACCATTAAGGTTTGATCGCGATCACTTCGCTTGGGGGTTGATCCTTACCGTTCCTGCATCAAGCGAGATATGTCCATCGGCAAATAGTTGAATCGCCTCGGGGTAGGCGACGCACTCTTGCTCGAAGACGCGCACGGCGAGAGTATCGGGAGTGTCTGTGGTGAGGACGGGCACGGTGCGCTGCAGGATAATCGGGCCGTGATCGTATTGATTGTCGCAAAAATGCACCGTGCAACCGCTTATCTTCTTCCCCGCCGCTAGAACCGCCTGGTGCACACGCCTCCCATACATCCCCGCCCCACCGAACTCAGGGAGTAGGGCCGGGTGGATGTTGATGACCTTCCCATAGAACTCGTCGGGGATCTGCCACAACGACAGAAAGCCGGCCATACATACCAAGTCCACACCTGCGATCGCTTGGGTGACTTCGCGCTGGAACGCGTCTGGAGACATCCGGCGACGCTCGACGACGACCGTGGTTAAACCGGCATCCCGCGAGCGGGTTACACCGGCTGCGTCGCCACGGGAGCTTACCACCGAAGTGATGACGGCGTGGAGCGATCCTTCCACGATCCGTTGATGCAGATTTAGCAACGTCCGTCCGCCGCCGGAGATGAGCACGGCCAGTCGTAGTGGATCATGGCTCATATTCATAGCTCGACTCCCAGGGTCTGTCTAGATATCGGAAACAATGGCCACCGGCGCCGTCGCGGCGGCGCTGTCCAGTTGCATCCGCGACATTCGCTCTCCACGAAAAAGGTCGATCCGCATCCAAGCCCGACCATTCCATCGCCACCAAAGGAACAGAGAGGAAACGGCGATGAGGACGGCGCCGGCGATCCAGGGTCCGATGCTGCCGAGCTGTGGGTAGGCCGTCGCCACCCACCATCCGCCGCCGACCACGATGACCCAGTGACTAACGATGAAAAAGACGGAAGGAATGATGGTATCGCCCGCTCCGCGCAGCGCGGAGCCGTAGGTGATCCCCAGTGCGTCGAACAACTGGAAGGCGCTCACGCAGATCATGACCTTGGCGCCGATCTCACCGACTTCAGGATTTGTGTTGAAGAGGGCGATCAATGCGTGGCCGAATAAGGTGTAGACCACTGCGAGCGCGCCCATGTACGCCGATGTGACCAACGCGACGAACCGGGCCTCGCGCATGGCCCGCTTCGGGTCGCCCTCGCCGATGGACTTGCCCACCAGCGCGGACAACGCCCGACCCACGCCGATGGTGGGCATAAAGGCGATGCGCATGTATTGCCAGCCGATGTTGGTGGCGATGAGGTGGGCCGTGCCGAACTTCGCACCCACCAGCACGTTGACGAAGATCGCCCACACAACCACCTCCGTAAGCCACTGAACCCCGCATGGCATTCCGACGCGGAGGAGCTTGGCAAGTCGTCTCCTCGAAGGTCGCCAAGTAGTGCGGGTGGCGAAGGCCGCCGCCGCCGAGGGAAGCCACATGGCCACGGCGAGCCGGATCATCCGGTAGAGCACCGCGGAAAGCGTTCCCGCCGCGGCCCCGGCGATCCCCATCGGGGCGAACCCCAGCTTGCCGAAGATGAGCACGTAGGCGACGGCGACGTTGACTACGTTGGCCTCGATCGCGGTCCAGGCCGTGACCCAGGGTCGATGGACGCCGACGAAGAACCATCCCAATCCGTCGGCGGCGATGGTCGGCGCGACGGTGAGCATCGCAATCCGCAGATAGGCAATCTCCGCCGCTTGGACCCTTGGTTCGTGGCCGATCTTGGTCACCAGCCAGGGGACCAATGGCGTTAACGCCAGGCCGATCAGCCCGAACGCGATGCCCAGGTAGACCGACTGCCAGGCATAGGCGCTGCACTCGCGGTACTCTTTGCGGCCCAGCGACTGGGATACGAAGGTGTTTACCATCGACACGATGCCCAGCCCCATGACGATGTAGGACCACATCAGAATCTGCGCGGGCAGGATGGCCGCCTGGGCGTCGTCCGTCGGCAACCACGTAATCATGATGTAATCGGAGATGTCCATCAGGGCCCGCGAACTGGTGAGGATGACCACGGGGATGGCCATGGCGATCACGTTGCGGATTTCACTCCGCCGACCTTCCCGCTGGGCAAGCGTCAAACTGTCGTGAGCATCTGCCTTCACAACTCCATGTTTTAGCAGGGCGAGACGGGTATTGTCGATTGTTCCGCGTGCCACTGCTCTTGAGCAGTGGTTTTACACGAAGGGTTCATCCATTCGGATGGGGATGTTCGACCATCCGTCCCAAACCGCGTGCCACTGCTCTTGAGCAGTGGGTCTTACACGAACGGTTCGTCCATTCGGATAGGGATGTTCGACCGACCGTCCCAGAATCGGGCGCTGGACCATTCCCAATCGGTCGGATTCTTCACCAAACCGCGCCGAACCGGATTATCGTGAATGTACTCGATGACGCTCGGGACGTTTTTCTCTCGAAAGATGTTGCGGTCAAATCCGCCGCCCGGTTGCCAGAATCGAAAAACCTCTCGTGACGGATACCGCACCCTCAGTCGCTTCAGCCACGCGGTGTTGCCGGTTTGTTCGAGGTGCCGCTTGGCCGCGTCGGCGACCGGGCGCTTCAGGGCCACGAGGATCGTGCGCATCTCATAGTTCCCCTGCCGTGGATACAGCAAGACATGCACGTGCTCCGGCATGATCACGTACGCCCAGAGGGACACGTCGAGTTTCCGGCGCGTGTCCTCGAGGGCTGCGATCACCCAGCGTCGTGTGCGCTCACGGGTGAGCAACGGCAGGCGCTGAAAGCACGAGAAAGTGACGAAATGAGCGTGACCGGGTTCGTTCCACGCGACACGAGTTTTTCGAGGCCGGGTCTTCACGGGAGAGGAGAATACCACAACTCAGGAATCGTGCCACTGTTGGAACAACAGTGGTCTTCTTACCGGGACCAACCCACTGCTCAAGAGCAGTGGCACACATTATCAGTGGCACCCCGGCGAAGAATTTGGCAGAGTCGGAGTATCAGATAGACCAGAGAATCAGCTCGCCCGGCGCACAGACAATAACGCCTCCCTCACGGAATTATCCGCACTACCGATACGATAAGGGCTCCAAGTTTCGCCACGATTGGCAGGAGATAATTTAGCTAATTGCTAATTAAAACGACGTGCCGCTCAGCCTGTAAGCATACCTCCCACTGTGACTATTCGGTGCGTCGGATGCATTAAGCCATTGGGGATAGGTGTCTGAATCGCTCCACAAGTCAGTCTGTCCCTGCTCCGCTGATTCCATAATATCGAAGCTGTTCCATGGTGATCCTGTTGCAATCACTGCTAGTCCGATTGAAATACTTTGCTGTGCGAGAACCTGGACTGCTGCAGGCTGAATATTGAATCGAACATCGTAGTCGTCCATAAACTCAAAGGGCGGAAAATACCCAGTGTGCCCATACGTTGTTGGCCCCTGAGTTGGAACCCCAAAAAGCATGTTTCCGAGAATATTGCCAAGAGTTGGACTATTAAACATAGCTTGCTGTGAATCCCAGACTCTTATCTGATAATCCCAATTTTCTGGGGTTATCGGTCCCGCATCAGAAGTAATAATTGCTCTTAACTCTTTAAGCGTAACATTTTCTGTGGCAGTTACTGTTATCGGCGCAAGCGACCAAGTGCCTCCAGCACCCTGATCCCCCGGCCCACCTCCGGAAAGATAAAAGTAATTCCCATCCGTCATGCACGAGGCCGGTGTCGTACAAATCGCCGGTTGTGGAGTAATGCTGTCTCTTAACACTACCTCGGCACTGGCCGCGCACGGGGTCGTTATCTTGATAATCACATCGTTAAAATCAAATGCAATGCTTAACGGATTCCTGGTGCCAAGCTCATACGCAATGATGGTTTGATCGGATGCCAGGGTCACAAGCCCAGTCTCAGAGTTGATATAGCCCGACAACAGCGCGGGAATTGGGACCTGATTTCCGTAAGGCGGGTGCACGCCCTTCTGATTAGCTATGGTGAAAAAATTGTCTCCATTCACCAACACTATGGCATTATTGAGGTCGTCGCTTGGAATCTCACGGTGAAAGGTGGGTACGGCGAAATCCGGGTACGCAACCCTCCCGTTGAGAAGCAGCGATCCCCCGGCGCTAATATCGACGACGCTGGTTGCGCCGACGGTGAGATCGCTTCCGCCGAACTGGGGCGTCCAGGCGCCCGCACCGACCTTGGAATCCACGCGGACGGGGGCGGGCGGGCCGTTGAGGCCCCACGTCATCTCCAAGGCCAGGACCTCCAGCGCGGCCGTGGAGTTGCACGTCGTGGTGATCGAGTAGGCGCCGACGTGGATGCTCTTCGAGAACCTCGATCGTCGTTCGTAGACCACGATGGGGGGACTGTTGTCTTGCAGCATGATCTGCTGGCGATAGCCGATCAGTTGACGGGTCACAGGGTCGAAGACGGCCCGGTTCTCCACCATCGCGGAGCGGGGCGGCTCCAAGGGCAGGTGATACCGCGTGAGCAAGGCCATGAAGGCCTCCGGCTCGACCTCCATTCCAACAGGCGGGGCGTGCTCGCGGACCGCGCTGAGCAGATCGGTCACCAGGTGCGGGCTGGCCGCACCGCGGAACAGGTCCGCGAAGGGACCGGGTAGGACCGCATAGATGGGCGCGGGTTCCTCGATCGGCCTCGGCGTTGAAACCACGATCGGCCGGGGTCGCGACCTGGATCGTTGTGCTTGAGCGGAGGTCGTGCTGACCGCGAGGACCAGAAACGCCGCCGCCCAAACGACTCTTCCTCGTCTCATGTTCCGAAACCTCCGTATGTGTGCCACTGTTGGAACAACAGTGGTCTTTCCTCCGGGGCAAACCCACTGCTCAAGAGCAGTGGCACTCCGTCGTGTCACTCCGTCCGTGTGCCACTGTTGGAACAACAGTGGTCTTCCTTCCAAGACAAACCCACTGCTCAAGAGCAGTGGCACACACCGTCAGCGGCACCCCGTCCGCGCACCCTATTCCTGTCGAGAATTAACGTACTGACGATGACGATCGACAGGGTGAGGATGACCAACCCCCATTCGCCCACCGTGGGAATGTTGCAGAGCGCGCCGTCGGCGGCGCAGGTGGTGTTTGGGCCAAGGGGCGTACCGGGGCAGAACTCCGGCGGGAAGTTGATGCACTCCCCGACGTGCTTGCAACAGGCCTGAAGCTCGATGCCTGCGGACGCCGGTGCGCTGCCAAAGGCGACAACGAAACCAACGACCAAGCCTGATCGGCGCGTGAAACGACAGCCCCTCATTGGAACGGCCCTCGACGATTAAGAAAGCGCCAATATAGCTCATTCTGCCGGGGTATGTCAATAGGTGCGTATGATGCATCTAAGGCCAACTTGCGGCGCAAAGGAGGGCCTGAAGGTTGTCCTCCCAGCAACGCTTGGGGGAATGGCGCAAGGGAAGTTCGAGGGTGACGGTGGCGATGTTGTGTTCCACGCCGGCCCAGGCGCCGAAGCTGCCGGGCGTGGCATATCCGATCGAGGCCGTGACCGGATAGCGGTTGTGCCGCCGCATCGCCAATGCCAACGCGCGGCCGGGGCCGTCGTAGTTGTTGCAGTACCGATCGTCGCCGATGGAGTGGATGGTCACAATCCGTGAGGGTCGATAGCGCTTGACGACGCGCATGACCGCCTCCGTCTCCGGCTCACTCGCGGGGGACGGCCCGCCGTACATCCGGCTCCGCCGCGAGGTGCGCGTCCAGTTGCGAGTCGGAAAATTGCGGTTGATATCGACTTGATGGGCATTGCGGCGTTTGCGCTTCGCGTATCCGTCGGGGTTCACCAACGGGACGACGACCCAACGGGCGCCGTCCGAGGCGGCCCGATCGGCGCGCAAAAGATCAATCCATCGCCGCGCCAGGAAGACGCTCTTGGGTTCATCACCGTGAAAGCCGCCCAGCATCAGCACGGTGTGCTTCGCGGGGCCGGGGAAGGCGTACGCGTCGATGGCCCGCCCCTCGACGGAGCGGCCCAGGGTGAACGTCATCCCAAATATCATAGGGGGGTCGTACGAGGATGGTGGCTCATGAATCACCCCTCACCCGGCCTCTCCCCTCAAGGGGAGAGGGGTTTACAGACACAGCTAGTGCACAAGCTCCCGACCGTGTTTGGTGAGCGCGGCGGCCATGATCTGTTGACCGTCGGCGTTCTGGAGCGAACCGGCCCACACCAGCCCCTCGCGCCGGAGGGTCTCGAGCCAGTCGGCCATGAGATCGGCACACTGCTCGGCGCTGTGCCCCGAATGATTCGTGACCTCGTGAACGAGTTCAAATTCCGTCAACGGCCCCGTGCGCAGGCGCCGCAAGATCACCAGTTGGTGCTGGGCCAGGGATTCGAGGGTTTCAATCATCGCCGCTCTCACAATCGGTGCATCGGACCCGGGATCAGTCTTTCCTCGCCGTGCAACTCACGGGTTGCACGGCTGACGCAGGTTCCTGGCCGACTCCCGCTCCACTCGCTGGGAGCGCTGGATTCTACGCTCCAGCCTCGTCGCGGTCCAATCGTTTTCGAAAAGGTTTTGCCAAGGAAATGCTCGCCCCAACGCTCACGGGCGTTGGGTCTGTCGCCCATAAGGGATTGACGGCTGACGCCTCTCGCGGCGACGATCATAGAAAGCCCCCCAGCTTAGCCCGTAATCAGCATTTACTCGCCGTATAGCTCACGGGTTGCACGGCTGACGGCTTGACGGGACAGATGGATTACTCCTATGATTCGCCCCGGAAGCCGCCCCGTGGCGGGTTCGATCGAACGAAGATGTAGGTCGGGGGATTGCCCCGACATTCGCGAGCGCATTCCAACGAGTTGCGTCAGGTGTGCGAACCCGACGTGCGCGACCGATAGCGAAGAGCATATTTTCGTCGTGCAACTCACGGGTTGCACGGCCGAGTGGTGGATTGTTCGGCTGGGGACAGCCGATGTCGACGGGCGGAGTTGGCGGTATGCGAAGACCCATACGCTGGATGATCGGACTAGGGTGCCTCGCGGGTTTCATCGCGTTGGGGTCGATGGTCGTGGGGGTCGCGTCGTGCTCGACGGCGCCGACCGCTTTCCTCGTCCAAGGGGCGAGCCAACTCGGCAACGACCCACCGACGCTGACGATCACCGAGCCGATCGCGGACATCACGCGCGGCCAGGGTGATCCGTTCCTCATCCGGTGGATCGACGCCGACCGGGACTCGAACGCCAAGATCCGGTTCTCGCTGCTGAACACAGTAACAAATGTGCTTACAGCAACAAACGCGCTTATCGTTCTTGTGGAGGGCGTGAACGAGAACGACACAACCGGAATCGACACTCTCCAAGTCCCCACGGGCCTGATTCCGGTGGGCACGTACAATATTCAGGGCATTATCGCGGATGAAGACACCACCGTGGAAGTGTTCGCCATGACCACAACCACCGGGACCACTCCAAAACGCGTGGTCGTCACCATGGTCGGGGCGGGCGGCGGACCTCAGACGGTTCCGCCGATACTCATGGTGACGGCGCCGGCGTTCAACCTGAGTGTGGCCCAGGATGACGAGTTGGTAGTGCGTGTCCAGCCTAACGCGATAGCCCCCGTGAACACCATCCCTTTCGACCCGGACAGTGACGTCACGCTGTACCTGGTGCTCGACTTTAACCTTGACCCCAACAACGACGACCCCGTTAACTATGACCCCTCAGCGATCATCGACCTCGCTAACCCTGACCCCTCAGCGATCATCGTCTTGGAAACGCGCACCGTCGCCGCGGGCGCCTTCGGGGAAGAGGTCTTCACGAAGCGGATTGATTTGGCGAAGGTTCCTGCGCGTCCGGATGGTAAACCTTACTACATCCGTGTAACTGCGGATGATGGAACAAACCCCAGGGTGCATCAGTACGCCGTGGGGACCATCAACGTCGTGCAACTCGCGGCGGGGACGGTGGACCTTGCGGACATCGGAAAGAAGTTGTCCGGAGCGAGACTGTACGGGTTCAACCCCGGCGCTAACTTGGGATCCAGCGTCGCGTACGTCCAAGATTTCGATGCGGACGGCATCGACGACTTCGTTGTGGTCGCCCGCTTTGGAAACCCTCAAAGCGTCGGCCCCGTCGGCGAGGCGTATTTACTCTACGGTCGCGACAAACTCCGCTTCGGCGGTACGATCTCGGTGAACTCCATCAGCCAAACGGTATCGGGCGTCGTGTTTCAAGCGCCGCCCGTGCGCACCCGGTCCATTCCTGACTTCTTCGCCCGAACCGAGGGCATCACCGACGTCAGCTTCATTCGCGACATGTCGGGCGATGGACGTCCCGAGCTGCTCTTCGCACTCCCGCACGTTCACGGCGCCTATGACTCAACCGACTACGACCCCGGGGACGAGAATCCGACGGATATCAATCCGTTTGGTTGTTATCCAGACCCCTATGTCAACAACTTTACGGACTCAGCGAGAGATTGGGGCTTCTTCGCCGGCGGGATGGCCGTATTGGTGAATAGCCAGAACCGGGATAACGATCCGACCATCACCCCAAGACCGCTCCGTCTCGACACGACGGCCATCGCACTGGAATACAGTGGTCAATGGGCGGGCATTGTACTAGACGGAGAAGGCGATAGTGCATCCGGCTTCATCTATCCACGCGCGGACAACGCGAATGTGGACCCGCTAGGTAGCGATCCTTCTGAACAATTCCGAATCGCGGGTGCGCGTTTTATCGCAGGCGGGTTCGATTACATCTTCCAGTATGAACGGGCAAGAGAGGACTTGTTCGGTCAGAACGTGAATTCGCTCGGCGACCTCACCGGTGACGGTCTCGACGAGATTATCATCTCATCGCCGCGCAACGAGCGCTACTTACACGATCTCGTTCCCGTCCCGGAACTTGGTTACAGCCCACTTTCGGAGTCTACTATGTTCGTTGGGAGCATCACCGTGCTCCCCGGCAGAAACTACAACCTCGAGTCCCAGCGGGACCTTGACGATGGTACGGGCACCTCGACCACACCTTTCCTGGACCACCACAACCATGGGAGTGGTGGTAGTTGCACGTCCACTCCGCCCTCGGGCCGGCACTACGATATACCGGTGCAGATGTTCGAGATTTTCTCCGAAGACATCGACGACATGCTCGGCGGCGGAAGGTCCGCGGGAGATTTCAATCAAGACGGTTTGGATGACATCTTGTGCGGGGCGTCGCTGAATGACCGTCGCACGACGCTATTGGATACCGGGGCCACTTACATCATCTACGGGCGGACGACCTTCGGTGAAATCCAGTTGATACGCGCCGACGATTCGCAGTTACGTCCGCCGATGCTGCGGATTCGGGGATTGTCCACTGGCGATCAAATCGGTTGGCGGCAAACGGCCGGGCTGGACGTCAACGGCGACCGCATCGACGACGTGTTCATCGGCTCGCCGAGGGTTGACTTCGGCGATGTGACCGGCTCGAAATGCGACACGGTCGATCCCAACGATCTTCGCGAAGTTTCCTTCCACGACTGTCAGGTCGCCTTCGGAGACGAGGTCTTCTTCGGCGACTACTGCAAAGTATTCGACTACGACAACGACGGGGACATCGACGACGACGATCGCTGCGTGTTCTGCTGCCTCTCCGACGACTGTGAGCCGGACAGCACGTGCGTGCACGGTCGCAACCCGTTGACTTGCTGCGAACATTTGGTGGACAACGGTTTTGTGGGGATCGTCTTCGGCGGGCAGACCACCGACGGCGACCGAGATATCACTCAAGTCGGCACCACCGATCTTGCGGGGGTTGTGTTCTACGGCGGCAAGGCCGGGGACCGGGCGGGTATGGACGTGAGTTCCGCCGGGGATTTCAATCACGACGGCTTCGGCGACATCCTCATCGCCGCGCCCGGCGAGAGGCGTCTGGATAACGCAGGCCGCGAGCGAGTCGGCGTGGTGTACCTGGTCTTCGGCGGTACGCACCTGCAGAACCCCAGCGCCAAATGTAACGACAACCAGTTTTGCTGGAATCTGTCCGACCCCGAACGGGGTGTCGGCTCGCCGGAGTTGCCGGGGATCATTTTCTTAAGTCCGTACGTGGCGGGTCGCCCCAACGAGGCCGCCCCGACCACCGTTGGGTTCATCGGGGATATCAACCACGACGGATACGGCGATATTCTCATCGGCAACCCCAAGGCCGACTTCATGGACCAAAGCTTCCCCCAGGAGGGCCCTAACGAACCCGGTTCTGACCCGTCCTCCGGCCGCCGTAGCGACGCCGGAGACGCCTACATCGTTTATGGGAGCAATTTCGGGAGCAACCGCTCCACTCCGTAAGCCGACCGCCTGTTAAATGAGTCCCACAACTGTACGGACAACCAACCTTCCTCGAACCGGCGTAGGCCCAGCCGCGTAGTATGCCCGACCGCTCTAAGCGGTTGGGTTGCGCCCCGATAGGGTGACCCACCTCTTTAGAGGTGGGGGAACGCCTTTCGTAAAAGTGATGGGGCATCCATCGCTCGCTTGGGCTTGCGGCTCGGATATAATGTAAACCCAATACCGGAGATTCCATCGCATGGCCCATGCCCACATGAATGAAATCGAGGCCGAGACCCTCAAGGCCAGCGGGCTGCTCATCGGCACCCTGATGGGCGGGATGCTCGTGGTCAGTTCCTTCGTGATCGACTTCCCCTGGGTGGCGAGGACGTTGTTCCAACATGAAGCCGCCGTCGGATCCGGCGGCCGGGTGCACACCCCCTACTCGGATGTGATCGCCCTATGCGGGGCCGTATTGCTGGGCGCGCCGTTGGTCTGGCATGCGCTCAAAGGCCTCGCCCATGGGCACGCGCACATGGAAGAACTCGTGGCCCTGGCCGTCGTCGCAGCCGTCGCCCTGGGGGAATATCAGGAGGCAGGCATCATCGCGTTCTTCATGGTCATCTCCAACTTGATCGAAACGCGAACGGCGCTGGGAGCGCGAGCGTCGATCGAGTCGCTGCTTCGTCTTACGCCGGACAAGGCCCATCGCCTCGGACCCGGCGGATCGGAAGAGATCGTGGACGCAAAGATGCTCCGCGCCGGGGAAATGATCCGCGTGCGGCCCGGCGACAACATTCCCGCCGACGGGGAGGTCCTCTCCGGGGAATCGACCGTCAATCAGGCCAATATCACCGGTGAGTCAATCCCCGTGGACAAGGCCGTCGGGCATGAAGTCTTCAGCGGCACGAACAACCTTACGGGCATGTTGGACATCCGCGTGACCAAGGCCGGGGCCGATACGACGCTGGGCCGCGTTCAGCACCTCATCCTCGACGCCGAGAAGACCCGCATCCCCCTCATGCGCCTCATCGACCGCTACGCGGGCTGGTATACGCCGACGGTCTGCATGTTGGCGGCCGTGGTCTGGTTCTTCTCCGAGGACAAGGAGGTCGGAGTCCGCAAGGCGATCACCATGCTCATCATCGCCTGCCCGTGTGCCCTGGTCCTGGCGACGCCGACGGCGATGGTGGCGGCGCTAAGCTGCGCCGCGCGCCTGGGGATCCTCATCAAGAACGTCGTGCAACTGGAGTTCGCCCGCTCGATTACCGCGATCATCTTCGACAAGACGGGGACGCTCACCACGGGCGAACTGTCGGTGACGCAGATGAAACCCGCTCCGGGCGTGGACGGTGTGGACTTGTTGTGGGCGGCGGCCTCAGCGGAACAGATGAGCAAACATCCCGCGGCGCTGGCCCTTACCGCGGTGGCGCGGAAGGCGAAGATCGAACTCGCCCATCCCAACAACTTCAATGAAACCGCCGGTCGGGGCGTCGCGGCCCAAGTGGGCGGCGATCAAATCCTCGTCGGGCGTAGTCAATGGCTCACCGACCAGGGCGTGGACATGAGCCTCACGCGGCACCCGGACTACGCCGAGCCGGATGGGGTGAGCATGTTGTACGTCGCCCGCAGTGGGAAATGCCTGGGCTGGATCGGGTTGGAAGATCGGACGCGCAGCGAGGCCCGCTCGGCGATCGACGAGCTTCGCAAGCTGAAAATCCGCAACCTCTCGATGGTCACCGGCGACAAATGGTCCGTCGCTCGCCGCGTCGGGGCGGAGATGGGCTGCACCGAGGTCCAGGCCGAGGTCCTGCCGGAGGAGAAGCTGCAACTGGTGGACGATCTGCGCCGCCGAGGCCACAAGGTGTGCGTCGTCGGCGACGGGGTCAACGACGCTCCCATGCTGGCCGCCAGCGACTTAGGCATCGCCATGGGCGCCGCCGGCAGCGACGTGGCCATCAACTCCGCCTCCATCGCCTTAATGAACAACGACCTATCGCGATTGCCCTTCCTCATTCGTTTATCGCGAGCGACGACGAAGGTCGTCTGGCAAAACATCCTTTTCGGCGTGGCCTTCATCGTCATCACCATGACCCTGGCCATCTGGGGTCCGCTGACACCGATCACCGCCGCCGTGGCCCACACCGTCGCCACGGCCGTGGTCATCTTCAACAGCGCCCGCCTCGTCCGCTACGGCGAAGAACGTGCCACCGAACTGGAAAGCTACCTCGGCCCCTTCCCTGCTCAACCTGTCGTGGCCGCGTGATCAGAGCCGCGAACGGAAGAGCGGATATTACCATACACCCGATCAGGCCGGGTGGCCCATCTCCTTGGGACATGAGTAGACGATGATATACGCTCAGCGCCGTGCCCCCGCATCTTCTCCTTTTGCGAGAATCCTCTCTCGCACGCGTTCCGTCGGGATTCCTTTCCCGCGGAGTTGGTCAACATGGGAGGACCGTTAATCCTTGTCCTTATCTTTCTTCTTTTCCGTTGTTTCGAGCTTGATTTCGCGTTTCGTGTTCGGGCCTTCCAGCGTGATGCTGCGGGTCTTCTTCTGCTGACATGCCAAAGGAAAGAGCGCAGAAATACACAGGAGTATCAAAACCGAGAGTCTGTACGATCGCATCGGGAAATCTCCTTTACCATGACCTAGGGTTCACCCAGTTCTTCAAGGTAGCAGCACGGGATAGGCCGTGCAAGTAACAGGAGACTGAAGGCGTGAACGGGGAATGGCCTTCAAAGAAACCCATCCGTTAGGCCTTCCCATCCGGTAATGTTTTTGTTATACAAGGCGAGTCGGAGGTACTTATGCCTAAGCCTAGAATCGCGGTCGTTTTTGGTAGTGACTCCGATTGGCCGGTGATGGAGTCCTGCGTTAAGCAGCTTCGCGCGTTCGGCGAAAACGCCCACGTCGAGGTGATGAGTGCCCATCGCAACCCGCAACGCGTACAAGAGTTCGCGTCCCAGGCCGAGGCCGACGGGTTCGACGTCATCATCGCCGCGGCGGGGATGTCCAACGCCCTCGCAGGCGCCATCGCGGCCCACACCTGCCTGCCCGTCATCGGAGTCCCGCTGGGCGACGGCTCGCTGCACGGATTCGACGCCTTGCTTTCTACGGTGCAGATGCCGCCCGGCGTTCCCGTCGCAACGGTTTCGGTCGGCGAGGCCGGGGCCAAGAACGCGGCGTTGTTGGCGATTCAAATCATCGCCCGCCATGACAAGAAGCTCGCCGCCGCCTACAAGACCTTCAAAGCGGACCAAACCAAGGCCGTCGAAGCCAAGAACCTTGCCCTATTGAAACGTATCGGATCGTAGAGCGCATCGCAGTGCGTTAGTGGATTGCATGGCGGCGCTTCGCTTGGCCATGCCACCCGCCTAAAACCCCCTCACCCTACCCTCTCCCCCCGAAGGGGGCGAGGGGTATTAAGACGCACTCTTATCTCGTCAACATCATCGTCGCGCCCAAGCGGCGTTGGTCGCGGCGATGACCTCGCGTAGGGCGACGCCGTGCTTGAGCGCCGCGGCCTTGCAGTCCTCAAATTCAGGGCTTGCCGTCACCACGCCCTCGCGCTCGCCAACCTTCATTCGGATATCGCCAAACGGGGTTGCAACGTTCTCGAATCGCCGATGTAGTTTAGTACGCTCTACGGTGCGGCGGCGGATGCCGAACGTTGTCGTCTCGGCGAACAGGATTCGTTCCATCGCCGGAACTTTCCCGATCTCACATAAGACCGTGAGCACCACGCCAGACCGCTGCTTCTTCATCAGGATCGGCACGGTATACACGTCCAGTGCGCCCTCGGTAAACAATCGCTCCGTGCAGTAACCGACCACCTCGGGCGAAGTGTCGTCGAGGTTGGTTTCCAGCATCACGATTTGGTCGACGTCGCCGTACTCTTCGACGCCCTCACCGATGAGGACCCGAAGCACGTTCGGTCGAGTTCGTCCCTCGCGGGTGCCTACCCCGTAGCCGACGGCGGTCAGGGTCATCGGCGGAATTGGCCCGAATGCGGAAGACAGCGTTGTCAAAACGGCCGCGGCAGTCGGGGTGGTTAGCTCACCGACCTCGTCACACGCCGCGAGGGGCACACCCAGGAGCAGTCGGGTCGTCGCCGGGGCTGGAATCGGCAAGACGCCGTGATCGCACGTCACCGTTCCCGACCCGGTCGGGATCGGTGAGCAGACTACCCGGTCCACGTGGAGCAGTTCCAGCGCCAGGACGGCCCCGACCACATCGACGATCGCGTCTACCGCTCCGACCTCGTGGAAGTGGACCTTCTCGACCGTGGTTCCGTGGACGGCCGCCTCCGCCTCCGCCAACCGTTGAAAGACCCGGCAGGCCGTATCCCGAACGCCTTCCGACAGCGCGGACGACTTCAAGATATCGAGAACGTGCCGCAAATGCCGGTGGGGCTGCGGCGCGCCAGCATCGAGTTGAACGTTGAATCGCGTCGCGGCCAGGCCCTGCTTCGTGACGCGTTCGATGGATAGGCCGTACCCCCCGACCTTCAGCCCGGACAACCCCTTCCGCAGAGCGTCCGCATCAGCACCGGCGTCAACCAGGGCCGCGACGATCATATCGCCGCCGGCCCCGCTGAAGCAGTCGAAATAGGCGATGTTCATGTTTGATGCCCGTGGCGCGATCCAGTTCGTAAGCGGATCATACCGTAGACGGAGTGGTATAGCGACGGTCGAACCCTGATGTTGGGATGCCGAGAAGGGGAAACGCCGCTGCTGAGAAAATAGGCGGCACGTTGCCTATTTTCTCAGCAGACAAACACCGAAACGACGAAACACCGACCATCAGCTTCGAATCGGGTTCGTTTTTCGGCGGGCATCCCCCAGAAACTCCTTTCGCGGTAACCCTTTGCGTGATTTCCAATCGGCTTCGTTTGGTAATGGCTTTTCGTGGGATAGCCACGAAGCCACGTAGACACGGAGCCACGGAGCCACGGAGGGATTTGGTCGGGAGACTTGTCTGTACGGTTCCTCTGCTCAATCTTCACGACCTGCGTGACTGATTACGATGATGGAACATGAAGCCGTCGCAAACGAAGGGAATTCAAGACCACGCTGATCGACGAGAACATCATCGCCGCGGCTGCAATGCCGGGGGACACCCGACCGGTCGCAGCCAGAGGGATCGCCGCGACGTTGTAGAAGAAGGCCCAGAAAAGGTTTTGCTTGATGATCCGCACGCTGCGCCGGGCGAGGATGATGATCGTAGGCAGACGATCGAGACGATCATGGACAATGGTGATGTCGGCCGCACCGATGGCCACGTCGGTCGCCGAACCAAATGTGATCCCCACGTCCGCCGCCGCCAGCGCGGGTGCGTCGTTAATCCCGTCGCCGACCACGCCGACCCGTTCCCCGCCCTGCATGCACCGATGAATCTCGGCGAGCTTGGTTTCGGGGGTCATCTCCGCATGAATTTCGGTGATGCCGATCTGTTCGGCGACGGCATCGGCCGTGGCCCGATGGTCACCAGTGAGCATGTCTATGGCGACACCAAGCCGCTTCAACGCCGCGATCGCCTCGCGTGCATGAGGACGAAGCGTATCGGCCACACCGATTGCTCCCGCACATTGTCCGTCCAAGCCGACAAGCACCACCGACTGGCCCTTGGCCGCAAGCTGCCGGTGCATCTCTTCAACGTTCTCAACGAGAATTCCACTCGTTTGCAGGTAGACCTTGCTACCGACGTACACTGTTTGTCCGTCGATCACCGCGCGAACGCCCTGCCCGGCTCGACTCTCGAACTCACCGGGTTCGACCAGAGCGAGGCTTCGACGCTTTGCCTCGGTGACGATGGCGCGTGCCAGCGGGTGCTGGGAGAACTGCTCGGCGGACGCGGCCAGCCGGAGCATGTCGTCACCTTCTCGTACCCAGGCGATGACTTCCTGCACGGTCGGCGAGCCGGTCGTCAAAGTGCCGGTCTTGTCCAGGAACAGGCGGTCGATCCTTCCAGCCGCTTCGAGGGCGGCGGCGTCGCGGATGAGGATACCGTCGAGTGCGGCGGCGCCGGCGGCGACCATGACGGCGGTGGGAGTGGCCAGCCCCATCGCACACGGGCAGGCGATGACCAGCACCGCCACCGCCCGTTGAATCGCCGTCGCCCAGTCCATCCCCGCCAGCGAGTGCGTGCCAACCAATGTCACTGCGGCCAGGAATATCACGATCGGCACGAACACACCGGCCACGCGGTCGGCGATCCGCTGCATCCGCGTCTTGCCCGACTGCGCTTCCTCCACGGCGCGGATGATCCGACCCATCGTCGATTCCGCACCCACCCGCGTTGCCTCGACGGTCAACAGCCCATCACGAACGAGACTTCCGGCCACGACCGCATCACCGACGCGGCGATGACGCGGCATGGACTCGCCGGTGACGGCGCTCTCGTCCACTGCGCCCTCACCCGCCACGACGCGGCCATCCACGGGTACGACCGTATCCTGGGCGATGCGGATTTTGTCGCCCGGTCTGATCCGTTCGATGTGTACTTCCTGGATGCCATCGGTTGTCACCAACTGCGCCGTCGCAGGCATTCGGTGGGCCAGGGCCGAAATCGCGGTCGCAGCGTTGTGCTTGGCCCGCAACTCCAGATATCGACCCAGGTTGATGAACGCGAGGATCATCGCGGCGGCGTCAAACTCCGCGGCATCAGGCCCGCCGCGCAAAAGATTGATAACTCCCGAAACGTAGGCCACGCAAACGCCCAGCGAAATGAGCAATTCCATGTTCGCCGACCGATGGATAATCGCCCGAAGTCCGCTTACGAGGATCGGTGCAGCCGCCGACGAGAAAAGAAGCAGCGTGCACAGAAGAGCCTGAATCGCGTGAGGCCAAACGTGCCCGCCGCCGTCATGGGACTGCAGCGTCGGCGCCAGCCAGTGCAACGCCATGACCGGCCCCGCAACCGCGACCGCTTGCCACAGGGCTTGTTGTTGCTGCCGTAGTTTTTCCGAATGGGTACGATCCAGACTGCTATTCGCGGCATCGGCCACACGATATGTGTCCGCGTCGTACCCGGCCGCGCGGACGGCCTCTATCAACGCTTGCCGATCGGGCATCATCCCGCCAAAGTCGATCGCGGCCACTTGGGTCGTCAGATTCACCCGCGCGTGGGCCACTCCCTCGACCGACTGCAGCGCACGCTCGACGCGGGCGACGCAACCGCCGCAGGTCATCCCCTCAATCCGCAGTCGAATGGGTTCGCGTGTTTCCGGCATGGGTCTAACGGCGGATCAGAGGCGAGTCCGAGCCCCCTCACCCTACCCTCTCCCCCAAAAGGGGGAGAGGGGAATAGAATTGCTGGTCATTCTTTCTCTGGTGCGGCGGAACGCGCCGCCGGTTTCAGCAGGCGTACGCCGCCCCAGTCGACGTGATCCGACAGGTCCAGCCCGTCGCCGTAATCCACAACGAGTGTCAATGTGTTGACACCCGTCACGTCTACCTTTACATCGCGCGGGGGGTCTTGGCCGGTCAAGACGCCGCCGTCGAACAGGACCTTGCCATCGCCAAGAACGCGGAAGACCACGCTGCCTGACGGGCGTACCGCGTCGTCGATTCCGATCGTTGCCACCAGTGACTCGTACGCCCCGCCGATCGGATAATCCAACTCCGTCTTGCTGTGTACGCCGAGGCCCTTGTCGAACGCCCGCCCTGCCATCGACAACGGCGCTGCGGAAACACTGCGGTCTTTGCGAACCGGCCAGGGTCGGTGCAACATTCCCTCCGTTCGTTCCGCGGTCGGTGTGAGATCGCTTACATAGAGCACGCGCGGGCTTCGCACCCGCAGGCTCATGACCTCGCCGACTTTCAAGTCCAAAACGGGTCCAACCGATGTCGCGATTTTAACTGACTCGGCGTCCGCGCGCTCGATAGCTCCCGACACGACGGAGCCGTCGGACAACTCCACGGTCACGGGAAACACGGCCTGCATGTTGGCCCCGGTTGCGAAGACGATTGCGTAGATTTTGTCTGTCTGAAACGTTCTCGGCTTGTCCGCAAACGCGAAGCTCCCGCTTTCCGCGTCGAGGGTTTCCAAACGACCGCGCAAGGATTTCGTATCCTCCGGACCGCGGGTGATGAGCACGTCCTGCGCGGGCAGCCTCGCCTTCAACGCCGCCTCAAACAACTCCTCGGCCTTGGCGAGCGCAACACTGCCGCGTACGAACTGAATCGCCGCGAGCCGGTCGAACGCAATGGGCACGGCATCGCCCAGCACGGTCCGCGTCACCACGGCTTCGGGTGCATCGCCGACGAGTTGGCCGTACAACCGACCCCCATCGGCCAAATGAAACACGATCGTCCCGTCCGACGGCCTGGCCGGACATTCGAAGCTCACCCGCGCGAGATCATCAAACGCTATCCTCTCCATCCCCGCGGCGGTTCGTATGCTCACGCTGGTCGCATCGGGGCACCCCGCCCATTCGCCCTGTACCGTCGTACCGTCGACGCGCAACGCCTGAACCGTAGCGGCGCGTAGCGGCGCGGTAGTCCATCCGATGACCACCAACGCCATCAACGCCCACGCACGATTACCCGTCATTAACCGTTCTACCTCTATCCGATACCCTACCCGCCGTGTAATCCGTCGGCTAGGGGGAGTTCAATCCCGGAACTAGCAATAAGGGAACAAAGAATCGCGATCACGGACCTGCGGGGGACAAGTGTCGTGCATCTCGCTGCATCTGCTCGCGTGCGGCCTGATAAGCCGCAAAGCCGTTGGAACCATCTAAAAAAAGCTTGATGTCACGTGGAACAAGGAACACCGCCGCACCGGTGTACAGCGCTAGTTCATGGTAGCGATCATGGGACATATCAACGTCAATCCATTCGCCGTACTCAGTGATTAACCGAAGCCGAGCGTGTGGTCCGGCGGCGTTGATCTGGCAGACCGTCGCCTTGAGGCTCGGCGCGCCGTTGGCCCGCGTTTCGACCATCCAGTCGTGAGGTCGAACGAAAACTCGCACGGCCCCGCTGCCGCCGTGGCGCGGTGGGGCATCCATCGTCAGGCCGCTGAAGTGAAGGCGACCCGATTCCAAACGGCCTTGAAAGACATTTACATGGCCGAGGAAGTTCACCACGAATTCGCTGGCGGGTTCGTGAAAAACTTCGTCCGGCGAGCCGATTTGTTCGACCTTTCCTTGATTCATGACCACCACCCGGTCCGCCAACTCCAGCGCTTCGTCCTGGTCGTGGGTCACAAACACGATGGTCACCTGAATCTCCTCGTGCAGACGGCGTAACCACCGCCGCAGCTCCCGTCGTACCTTCGCGTCCAAGGCCCCGAAAGGTTCGTCGAGCAGCAACACCTTCGGCTCCACAGCCAATGCCCTAGCCAGCGCTACCCGCTGGCGCTGGCCGCCCGAAAGTTGTGAGGGGTAGCGGTCCGCCATGAAGTCCATTTGCACGAGTTTGAGAAGTTGTTGGACTTTCTCGCGAATCGCGGCTCGGCTCGGGCGAACGCGCCGCGGGCGTACGCGCAAACCGAAGGCGACGTTCTCGAAAACCGTCATGTGCCTAAACAACGCATAATGCTGAAACACGAATCCGACGCGCCGGTCACGCACGTCGATGCCGGCCACATCTTCGTCGTGAAAAAGGATCGGCCCGCTGCCGGCGTCGGTCTCCTCCAACCCAGCGATAATCCGTAGCAACGTCGTCTTGCCCGAGCCGGACGGACCAAGCAGAGCTACCAACTCCCCGCTCGCCACGTGCAGGCTCACATCGTTCAACGCCACGAACGAGCCGAACGTCTTGGTGATCTTGCGTACTTCGATGCTCACGACTTCCTCCCCTCTTCCGGTCCGGCGGACTGCGCAGCCCGGAGCTGCCGTGCAACCCTCCACTCCACCGCGCTCTTCGCCGCCAACGTCACCAGCGCCAACATCGCCAGCAGCGAGGCAACGGCGAAGGCGGCGACGAAGTTGTACTCGTTGTAGAGAATCTCCACGTGTAGCGGCATGGTGTTGGTCAGGCCCCGAATGTGTCCCGACACGACCGACACCGCGCCGAACTCGCCCATCGCCCGAGCGTTGCACAGGATCACGCCGTACAGCAGACCCCACTTGATGTTGGGCAGGGTGACGCGGAAGAACATCTGCCAACCGCTGGCGCCGAGCACGCGGGCCGCCTGCTCCTCCTCCGTCCCCTGTGCCTGCATGAGCGGAATCAATTCGCGAGCGATGAACGGAAACGTGACGAAAATCGTCGCCAGCACGATGCCCGGCACGGCGAAGATGATCTTGATGTCCTGGGCCGCCAGCCACGGACCCAGCCATCCCTGTAACCCGAACAACAATACGTAGATCAGTCCGGAAATGACCGGGGAAACCGCGAACGGCAGGTCGATCAGCGTGATGAGCACGCTTTTCCCGACGAACTCGAACTTGGCGATGGCCCACGCGGCGGCCACACCAAAGACGAGATTGAGCGGCACGGCGATTGCCGCCGTCAACAGCGTGAGACGGATCGCCGCAAGAGCATCCGCCTCGTGCAGCGACACCAGGTAGACGCCGATTCCCTTCTCCAACGCCTGTACGAAGATCGCCGCCAGCGGAACGACGAGGAACAGACCCAGAAAACAAAGAGCGGTGACGATCAAGATCCACCGGACCACCGCGGGTTCGCCGATCGCCCGCGGCGCGACCGCCGTCCCCGTTCCCATTCGTAAGGCAACACCTCCGCCCATACAGCTTCCCATCCCTTACACCGCCGTCTGCGGCGTCGACTTCCACCGTTGCAGCAGATTGATGAGCAACAAGAGACTGAAGGATGCGGCAAGCATCACCACGGCGATCGCCGCCGCCCCTGCGCTGTCGTACTGCTCCAGCTTGATGATGATGAGCAACGGCGCGATCTCCGTCCGCATCGGCATGTTTCCGGAGATGAACACGACCGAGCCGTACTCCCCCAGAGCCCGCGCGAACGCCAGGGCGAAGCCCGTCAGCACCGCAGGCCATAACTCCGGCAGAATGACCCGCGCGATGGTCTGCCGGCGCGTCGCCCCCAAACTCGCCGCCGCTTGCTCGATCTCCGGATCCAAATCTTCGAGAATCGGCTGCAACGTACGCACCACGAACGGCAGTCCGATGAACGTCATCGCCAGCATCACTCCCAATGGCGTGAAAGCCACCCTCACGCCCCATGCCTCCAGGTAGCGCCCGATCCAGCCGTTGGCCGCATAGATTGACGTCAGCGCGATGCCCGCAACCGCCGTCGGAAGCGCGAAGGGCAGATCGACAAGAGCATCGACGAGCTTCTTTCCAGGAAACCGGTAGCGGACCAGCACCCAGGCCACGACGAACCCGAACACCGTGTTGATTAGGGCCGCCGCTAGGGACGCGCCGAAGCTCAGGCGATAGGACGCTGTCACCCGTGGATCGGAAACGATCTCCCAGAAGCGTTGCCACGTCAGCGACGTGCTTTTGATGACTAGCGCCGCCAGCGGGACGAGCACGATGAGGCTGAGGTAGAGGACAGCAAAGCCGAGCGTTAGCCCGAAACCCGGCAGCACGCTGCGTTGTTTCAATACCAGACCCATAAACCGTCCCCGTCGCGAATCTCGCGCTGTCCTTCCAATGGTTACTTGCTCGGTTGATAGATCTGGTCAAACACGCCGCCGTCGTCGAAGTGGGTTTTCTGGGCCTTGCGCCAGCCCCCGAAGACCTCATCGATGGTGAAAAGAGGTACCTTTGGAAAATAGCTCTCGTGGCTCTTCGCGACCTCTTCGTCACGCGGGCGATAGGAATGCTTCGCAGCCAATTCTTGCCCCTCG
>JAGVHG010000175.1 GCA_020056715.1 Phycisphaerae bacterium
ATTTCTCCCATTTTGTTGCCGCTAAAACTGACCGCATGAAGCTTTCGCTGCGGAGCACCGTTCTTAGGCTGGTACTCGCTGCGCTGGGATTCGTGTCGCTCGGTGGTCTTCTCGTCACTGCCGGCTGGTTTGTAGTAAGCGGTACAGCCGGTGGTCTGGGGGTACTCTTCGGCGATCGCTGGTGGCTGGGAAACCTGGTAGCCGGGATCCTGTTTCTAGCCGGCCTGGGCCTCGGGATCTACCTCGCGGTGGCCAAGGGCAAGAGGACCTTTCTGGAAAGGACGGTCAAGAAATATGAAACACGACAGGCTCGACAGCAGTCTGAATTCGGGCGCAGTGCATCCAACCAAACAGAGGATGCCGCCACCGCAAGGGAGTGAATACAGCTTTTTGGAAAACCAAGCCGCAGATGCTAAGACTGCGATGATCCGAACGCTGGAAAGTATGAAAGCGACCGTGGGGGAAGTTACTGATCTTCGCCCCTTCGTCCGGCCGCGTCCTTTGCTCGTAGGCGTCTCGGCACTCGCCGTTGGATTTGTCGTGGGCACCGTAATGGGTCTGATGCGGCGGAGAATGGTAAAAACACCGATGGTGTACGCACGAGCAAACGGGCGAGCAGCCTATGCATACCCAGAGCGAAACAAGGCGGCCCCTAAGAAATCATTCTTGTTCGCAATCGCCGGACCGCTCCTGGCCGCGATCGTGCAAATGGTGGTCAAGAATTCGATGGCGGAGAGCGTTTATACGGCGGTCCCACGACGAGATGAAGGGCTTTCACGGGACGATTCAACGGGAAGTTGCATCTGACTATGGGAATGAACGATACCTGTAAGCATCGCGTCCTCGATGCGGATGCGTACGCCTGCGAGGAATGAAACATGATGACCATTGTCGTGATCCTATTGATCCTCTGGCTTTTGGGGTTGGTGACTTCTTACACACTCGGCGGACTCCTTCATATCTTGTTGGTGGTCGCCGTCGTTGTCGTGTTGATCAGAGTTATTCAGGGACGGCGGCCCCTGTAGACGTACTGAGTGGGTAAGAATCGTCGAAGAGAATTGCATGGCCAAGTCGAACCATTTCGCCAAGTCATCGTGGATGTTGTCGCTGGCGTCGCTCGCTGTGATCGTTGCTGCTCTTTATTTGGCGAAGGGCGTGCTGGTTCCCTTGACGTTGGCCACGCTGCTGACCTTTCAGTTGATCCCGGTATGTGACTGGCTGGAACGGCGGAAACTGGGGCGTATCCCAGCGGTGTTGGTTGCAGTCATCCTGGCGTTCTCGGTGTTGGGCGCAGGGGCATGGATGGCAACGGTTCAAATGATCGACCTCGCGCCCAAAATACCTGTGTACCAGAGCAATATTCAAACGAAGCTAATTTCGGTGAATGATTATCTGAGCACTGCGCTCGGTAAGGTCATAAGAACGGCCCGAGACGCCGGCCAGAGTCTTTCGCCATCAGTGGCAACAGATGATCCGAACGGGGGCGAGGAACGGCCAGTCCCCGTTAAAGTGATCCCTTCGTCACCGAGCCCGCTGCAAATCATTGGTGCATTGTTCGGCACCATGCTTGGGGTCTTGGGCTCCGCGGGAGTCGTCATCGTTCTCGTTGTGTTTTTCCTTGTCCGGCGCGAGGACTTGCGGGATCGATTCATCCGCCTGGTTGGAAAAGGTCAAGTCACCGTGACCACTCAAACGCTGGAAGAGGCCAGCGCACGAGTGAGCCGATACCTCTCGATGCAATTTCTCGTCAATATTACCTATGGCGCTCCGGTCACCATCGGGCTTTACATGATCGGGGTACCTAACGCCATCCTGTGGGGGATTCTGGCTACAGTCCTAAGGTTCATTCCCTACGTAGGACCTTTGATCGCTGCCGTGGCGCCGATCGGCCTCTCGATGACCATCGCGACGGGCTGGGTAGCGCCTATTCTGACGCTAGGACTGTTTCTGGTTCTGGAGTTGATCAGCAACAACATTATAGAGCCGTGGATCTATGGTAAGAATACCGGCGTGTCGGCAGTCGCGGTGCTGGTGGCGGCCGTTTTCTGGACTTGGCTGTGGGGAGCTGGGGGGCTGCTGCTCGCCACCCCGTTGACCGTGTGCCTTCTTGTGATCGGCAAGCACGTTCCCCAACTATCCTTCCTGGATATTCTGCTGGGCAATGAGCCGGTGTTTGAGCCGAAAAAGCGCGTCTATCAGCGTCTCCTGGCCGGAGATCAGGAAGAAGCAGCCGAATTGGTCGAGGGCTTTCTTGAGCAGATGCCGCTCGTCGAAGTCTACGACACGGTGCTTGTCCCGGCGCTGGCCATGGCCGAAATTGATTGGCATCGCGGCGAGCTTGACGAGGGCAGGCACAAGTTTATCTTTCAGAGCCTGAGGTCCTCGATCGAAGAACTGGGTGAACGACAGCAGGCCATCCAAGTGAAAGAGGACGCTGCGGAAGCTAAAGAAACAGAGGGAGCTTCTAGTCTCGTTCTTTCGGCCGACACGTCGAAGCTCTGTGTTCTCTGTTTGCCGGCCCACGACGAGGCGGATGAGATCGCCGGATTGATGCTGGCTCAATTGCTGGATTTGGGGGGATGCACGGTGCACGCCGTCTCGGTCACGGCTTTGGTCAGCGAGATGGTTGAGCTTGTCGAACAGCACAAGGCCGAAGTGGTTTGCATTTCCTCCACGCCGCCCGCCGCCGTGATGCACGCGAGATACCTCTGCAAGCGTCTTCGTGGTCGTTTCCCGGAAGCGAATCTGGTCGTAGGATTATGGAACGCAAAAGGCGACCTGAACCAGGCGAAAGAGCGAATCGGCTGCGGCGCAGCGGCGCATGTTGTTGGGACGTTAGCAGACGCTCAAGAACAGGTCCGACAAATGATCCAGTCGCTTTTGCTTCGACGCGAGAACCAAGAGCAGCGGGAGATCGTTCCGATGGTGATGGCAGGAGCCTGCGCGTGAACCCATTTTGTGTGTTTGAACATTCTTGATAGGAGAAATGAAAATGCTTTCCACTGTTTTGATCGTCATCTTGATTCTGATGCTTCTGGGTTCGGCGCCCACGTGGCCTCACAGCAGAAACTGGGGCTATTATCCAAGCGGCGGGCTTGGAGTGGTCCTGCTCATTGTGGTCATTTTGCTGCTCCTGGGGCGCATCTGATCTTCAATACCGAGAAAGTGAAAGGGGAAATAGCAGACGAAAGGGAGTCCGGACAAGGGAGAGCCGACGGAAACGGAATTCAATATCTCCGTTATCGCTAAATGAGGTCGCCTCCAAATAACCGGTAGAAGATTCGTTAACAAGGTTTTTGAAAAGGAAAAAGAAATGAAGACTGCAAGTGTGTTCGTGACGATGTTGGCGTTGGCGGTTGTATCCGGTTGTCAATCTGCCGGCCCACGAGGGGGCGGCGTGTCCAGGGATGAGGGATTTAAGATCGCCGTCCCGACATTTGAGACGGCCGTCAAACAGGGTGAACTTCAAACTGTTGCCGTCTCGATTCAACGTGGCGAGTTTTTCAAGCGCGACGTGAAACTGCAAATCAAGGCGTCTAAGGGCATCGCCGTTGACCCGACCAACGTCATGATTAAAGCGAGTGATAAACCTGACGTGCAACTCACGGTTACAGCTAGCAAGGATGCTGCCCTCGGTGAGTATCGTGTCTATGTGACGGGCACACCCGCTACCGGGCAGCCGACCTCGGCGGAATTCAAGGTGAAAGTCGTCGCTCCGTAATTTCGGACGGCCTGATCCTGGTAACAGTCACAGAGCGGACCGTTCCCCAGGTCAACCGTCGAACGAATGATCCGCATATGTACCCTACTGCTCCATGTGAGGGAGAGGGTGTTAGGCCGGGACGATCTCGGGGTGGGTGAATCGCGCACCCAATCGGGTTACTCGGTGCGTTGATCGACGCGGGCTTCGCGTTTCCAACTCCGGGCGTATTTCGCTCGGGGATTCGAAGAAGCTGCCGAGGTGGCGGATACGCTCTTGCCGTTTAGCGACCAGGGAGTCGAGGCCAAGCCGCTTAAGCTCAGCCAGCGTCCCGATTAGATACTTCTCGAGGCTCGACGCCGCCGCTTCGGGGTCGCGATGCGCTCCACCGACCGGTTCCGGGATTACGTGGTCGATCAGGTCGAGCTTGAGCAGTTCCCGCGAGGTCAACTTCAACGCCTCGGCCGCGTGTTTGCGACGTTCCGCCGTTTTCCACAGGATAGCCGCGCAGCCTTCCGGCGAAATCACCGAATAGAACGCGTGCTGGAACATGGCCACCCGATCCGCAACGCCGATTCCCAAGGCCCCGCCGCTGCCGCCCTCGCCGATCACCACGCTGACGATCGGCGTACGGAGCCGCGACATCTCCATCAGGTTGGTCGCGATGGCGAAGGCGATCCCACGTTCCTCCGCGCCGATGCCGGGGTAGGCGCCTTGCGTATCAATCAGGCATACAACGGGCAGGCCGTACTTCTCCGCGAGCCGCATCTTGCGGAGCGCCTTGCGGTAGCCTTCGGGATGGGCACAGCCGAAGTTGCAGGCCATCCGCTGTTTGATGTCTTTGCCTTTGTCGTGGCCGACGAACATCACGCGATGGCCGCCGATACGACCGAAACCGGTCAAAATCGCCCGGTCGTCGCCAAAGTCACGGTCGCCGTGCAGCTCACAGAAATCACGAAATACAGTCTGGATGTAGTCTGTGGATAGTGGCCGCTTCGCATGTCGTGCAACTTGGACCGTCTCCCACGGCGTGAGGTTAGAGTACAGCCGCTTCAGCGTTGTCTTGAAACGGACGCGCTGTTGTTTGATATCCGCAGTTAGGTCGCGGCCGGTGTCCCGCTGTTCGCGCTCCATGGCCTCCACGTCCTGCTGTATGCGCAGGAGCGGTTTCTCGAATTCGAGGAAGCCCCCGATGCTCGGTGCGCCGGACCCCGCCGACGAAACCGCCGGCTCATTGGTTAGAACGTCACTCATCGTGTGTGCTCGTTTAAGACCGCTAGGCCGCGCCCCCGCGCCACCGGTGCGCCGCCCGCATGTCTTAAGTAGGATAACCTGATATCGGTGGATGGCAAGAGGTTTTCTGAGGTTGATGCCGGTTTTGCTTCGTGTAACTGCGTTCTGATGTCCGGGTTAGTTGCCATAAACATTTGTGGTTACGTAGGTTACTACTGTTTCTTGTGGATCGGTGTTATGTTCGTCACATCCTGAACTCGTTGCAAAAGATCACTAAGACGATCCAATGCCGATTTGGCATCGATGGTCTTGAGGGCGACTTGGCCTAAGAGGTTGTCCAAGTCGCGCACGATCAAGCGTTTTTGTGCAGATTGCGGGTCCAAATGAGTGTCTACTCGGACAACCGCTTGTGCTAGTGGGTCTATTTTCGATGAGGCGGATGCCTGCCGATAACGTCGAACGATCGCCTCCGAGAGAGCAGTCGCCTCCGGCGACCCGCCTGGATACGTTTGCTCGATGCCTTTCGCAACGGCGCTGATGCGAAAGACAACCTGCCCAGCCCATACTTGCATCCCGACCGGCATGGCGCGATCCGTGGGAACCAACTGCTCCGCGACGCGATCGAACCTCGACGAGTCTACAAGGTCTTTGATCGGATACAGCGGTTCCATCGACGCGGTAGCGGCGGAATCGTCACCCTCGGACTGAGTTAGGGTTTCATCGGCTATGCGAGGGAATTCGACCTCAACTTTCGGCTCCGGTGTTACACTAACGGCCGATGAGGCGCGCCGGACCGGGATCTGTATCTCCGTGCGATAGGCGCCGGAGGGAGCGCCTCTCAGCGGCGAAGGATACGATTCGATCACCGGCCCGACGGCCTCGAATCCGTTGGTCGAAACCCAGTCGTGCATCAAAGAATACGATTGTGTCGTCGTGCCGTAGGATCCTTCCACAACGAGTGAGACAACTTGTTCGCCATCACGTTGGGCGCTTTTTAGCGGCGGCTCCGGTATCCAATCGCCGCGGGTGACGAATCCGACCTCCGTCCGCAGGGACTCCGCCAGGACGACGGTCGGGTCGGCAAGGTACCTCGCGAACATAGGCCCGCTCTCATTGTGCTCGGCCATGGCCTCACGCACCTGCTTGAACAACGGGCCGACCGTCCAATAGGGGCCGGTGTGTTCGAGAAACACGACCCGCGCGGGGTCGGTATGCTTGAGTACGATCTCTGGTGCGGCGGTAGGGGGAGTCACGTCCGCCGCGCGAGCACCCATCGCGGTCGCCCCAAGCGTGCCGAGCACTACCCCTAATTTCAAATGATACATGTACACTTTCGTTAATCCCTTCAAGTGATACCCCGCCGACCGGCTGCGGTTGCGGCCAGCCAAAGCTTCTCGGTGTTGGATGGCCCAGCCGAGGCTGGACGGGGCAGGGTCATTAACACAGGATTCGACATGATCTACCCACGCCGCAGCCGGGAACCGGCATGGTGGCGCTATGCTTGGTCATGCCACTCGTCGCGCGGTGTTGAATGATCCAGCAAGGGATGTATAATACTGCGTGCATACCTCCCTACGTTACAAGGAGGTTTCCTCGACGACAAGGTTTAGAGACGACAAGGAGGGTCGCGATGGCCGACTCAACGAATGAATTCCCAACGACGCTTGGGGCAGATGCTGTATTCAAGGGGCAACTACAGTTCGAGAAGGGCGTCAAACTCCTCGGAAAGTTCGAGGGCGAGATCAGCAGCGAGGGACAACTCCTCGTCGCGGAGGGGGCGACGCTCACCGGCGACGTGAAGGCCGGCTCGGTGCGCGTCGATGGGCAGATCAAGGGCAACCTCAATGCCAAAACGAAGGTGCAGTTGTCGGCATCGGCGCGACTGGAGGGCGACGTGCAAACGCAGCGCCTCGAAGTGGCCGAGGGTGCGGTTCTGGTCGGTCGCTGCGTGGTCGGCGTCAACGGTCAATCCAAGCCGACGACCGACGTGCGCAGCGTCTCCCGCCCGGTGGAGATGATCCCCGCGGCCAAGGCCCGAATGCCCGATCCTGCTCCGGTGATGGTCAAGAAATAGCGAGCAGACGATGGTCGTTGGATCCTCCCTATCCCCTCAAGGGGAGAGGAGTATCCTGCGAAGGTGCGGGCGGAGCCTGCGATGTCATCCTCGCTGATAGAGCCTGGGGCCGCGGTCAAGCGGGTGTTCTGCACGCATTGTGCGCAGGTCATGGATGTCGCCGTCCGGGCGATGTCGGTCTTTTGTCCGCACTGCAACAAACGCCTCATCCTCGAAGACTACAAGATCAACAGCTACTACGCGGTTCGCGAGTTCTCCACCTGCGGCGACGTGGTCGTGGAAAAAAAGGGTCACGTGGTGGCGCCGATCAAGGCCGGCAATCTCACCGTCAAGGGGAAGGTGCAGGGCCATGTCACCGCCCGGGGGCACGTCGAGATCAAGAAGACGGGTTGGTTCAAGGGCGATCTTGAAGCGCCGTGCCTTGTAGTCGAGAACGGCGCGGTGCTGGACGGATTTGTACGCATTGGACCGGCCAGCGTCCCCGCGTAAGCGCGTACTCCACGTTCAATTGTCGATTTGCGATTGTCGATTGGAAGCTGCCCTCGCGTTGTCACGCGCGTCGAGTCCAAGCTTCGCTAGCATACTTTTCGTGGAGCGCCGCGGCTGCGGTGAATTCCTCGTCTGACCATCCGCCGGGTCTACAAGGAACGCCTGAAATACGGGCGAAGGCCTCGACCATCGCGGATGGAACATCTTGAATCGACTCGTCGAAGGGGCGATCGACGGCCGCACTCGGTTGCTGTGCATAACGATTAGCCAGCACGATCGAACCGTGTTGTAGGACGGCTGTGCGGGTTCGGCGTTGGGCGCTGCCGGCGATCTTGTCGCTACCCAAAAGAATGTCGTAGCAGTGCCGCCGCTCAAAGCAGAAGAACGGTCCCCTGGCCGCACCAGAATCATCGGACGTTCCACACCGCTTCGTTTGAAGCCCTAGCGATGTGAGAGCTTCGATTACCGCGTCATGCGCCAGCTCATAAAGCCGACTAGGTCCGTCGGCGAGCAGGGGATGGCCGACCGGCAGAGAAAGCGAGTAGGTCAATTCCAAGTCATGTAAAATCGCCCCTCCCCCCGTAAGACGTCGTACGACGGGAAGCTCTCCCGCGGGCGGGGATAGTGATTCATAGTCGGCGTAGTGTTGGAAGTAACCCAGCGAGATCGTCGGCGGATCCCATTGATAAAGCCGAAGTGTTGGCGGCGACTGCGAAGAGCCGACCAGTGTCATCAGCGCCTCGTCGCGAGCCATGTTGGTCAGCCCGTCGAGCGGAGGGTCGTTGAGAACCCGAAGTTTCCGCGGATCGTCCATCTCCGCCAGTGAACTATCCCGCCCGCCAGCGGACGTTAGGTTTGCGGCTGGCGGCGACTTCGTCGAGCCGCCGAACCGGCGTGGTGTGCGGCGCGGACTTAACCACGGCGGGGTTCTGCTCCACCTCGTCGGCGATCGCCAGCATGACCTCGACGAAACGGTCCAAAGTGGCCAGTGATTCCGTCTCCGTCGGCTCGATCATTAAGCAGTGGTGGATTGGGAAGCTCATCGTCGGCGGATGGATGCCGTAGTCGATCAGCCGCTTGGCGAGGTCCAGTTCCGTCACGCCGCTGTCGCCGAACTGCGGCACCAGGATGAACTCGTGCGCGTGAGGAGGCGGGAAAGGCGTGGGGTAGCGGTCTTTCAACTTCGCGGCCAGGTAGTTCGCGGCCAGCACCGCCTTCTCGGAGACGTCGCGAAGTCCGTCGCACCCCAGGCTGCGAATATATGTATAGGCGCGGACGAGTATGCCGACCTGGCCGAAGAACGAACGCACCTTGCCGATGCTCTGAGGGCGATCGTCGGACCAAGTATAGGTGCCGTCATCCTTGCGGATCACCTGTGGCACGGGAATAAACGGCCGCAAATGCTCGGCCACCGCGACTGGACCCGCGCCCGGACCGCCGCCGCCGTGCGGCGTGCTGAAGGTCTTGTGCGTGTTGTAGTGCATGCAATCGACGCCGAAGTCGCCCGGGCGAGTGATGCCCAGGATAGCGTTCATGTTGGCCCCGTCGAGGTAAAGCTGTGCGCCCTTGGCGTGCACGATCTCGGCGATGTCGGCGATTTGTTCGTCAAAGATGCCGACGGTGTTGGGGTTGGTGATCATCAGGGCGGCTGTGTCGTCATCGACCTTGCTGCGCAGGTCATCGAGATCGACGCGACCGTCAGACTTGGCCTTGATTGACACCGACTGGCGACCGCAAATCGCGCAACTGGCGGGATTCGTCCCATGAGCCGTGTCCGGGGCGAGCACCTTGGTCCGGTTCTGGCCGCGGCTTTGGTGATAGGCGTTGATTATCATCAGCGCCGTCATCTCGCCGTGCGCCCCGGCCGCGGGTTGTAGCGTAACTTCCGCAAGACCGGCGATCTCCGCGAGGTCACACCGCAGGCGATACAACAACTCCAACAGCCCCTGCACGTCGGCATCGTCCTGGTAGGGATGCACATGGGCGAAACCGGGCATAAAGGCGACGCGTTCATTGATCCGCGGATTGTACTTCATCGTGCAACTGCCCAGCGGGTAAAAGTTGCCGTCGATGCTGAAGCAGCGGTGGGCGAGGCGCTTGTAGTGACGGACGATATCCAACTCCCCGACTTCCGGCAGCGGCGGCGGCACATCGGCCAGCAGTTCCTTGGGGACGACGGCCTCGCGTCGCACTGTGGGCACGTCGGACTCAGGCAACGATGCGCCCCATAGGCCCGGCGAGCCGATTTCAAACAGAACCGGATGATCTCCTGAGCGAAGTGAAGGACCTAGCGGGGTGGTTTCTCTGCTTATCAAGGGCGAAGTCCTTAAGGTCGTCATAAGTTCTAGGGTTTCTTCTCTCCAGCCGCGAATCAGAGCCGCGTCCTTCTGTTACGCGGCATCCAGCGCAGACGCCAGATCGTCGATTTCTTTTTTTGTTCGCTTCTCAGTCACTGCGACCAGGAAACAATCTGCGTATCGTTCATCAAACCGACCGAGCGGCACCCCCCCGAGGATGCCACGATCGCGACACCGGGCGAGGACCGCGTCTACTCCGCGAGAGGTTCGCACCAAGAATTCCTTGAAGAACGGTGCCTTCGGGAAACGCAGTTCATATCCCTTTAATTTGGCGATCCGTTCCGCGGCGTAATGAGCCTTGTCGAAGCAACGCGAAGCAACCTCACCGATCCCATGTTTGCCCATGGCGGCCATGTAGATCGAAGCTCGAATGGCGAGCAATCCTTGGTTGGTGCAGATGTTGCTTGTGGCCCGCTCGCGTTTGATGTGCTGCTCGCGGGTTTGCAGCGCCAGGCAGAAGCCGCGGTCGCCGTTGAGGTCCGTGGTCATGCCCACCACTCGACCGGGCATTTTCCGCAAATACTTCTCCCGCGTCGCGAGCAAGCCCAAGTAGGGACCGCCGTACTGCAATGGGATTCCCAGGGCTTGCCCTTCACCGACGACGATATCGGCGTCGAACGCTCCCGGTGGTTTGAGGACTCCGCCGGCGATCGGGTCGGTCGATACGATGGCCAGCGCCCCGCACGCGTGAACGGGAGGGATGATGCGGTCGAGCCGCTCGATGCAACCGAAAAAATTGGGCGATTGAATGACCAATGCCGCCGTTGTGTCCGTCAATCGTTGTTTCAGCGATTCCTCATCCATCACGCCGTCCCGCACCGGAACCGTGAGGATTTCGACATCCTGCTGTTGCATATAGGCGGCGAGTGTGCGTTGGGTGTCGGGGTGAACCGTTTCGGCGACGAGAATTCGTCGTCGACCGGTGATCGCCGTGGCCATCAACACGGCCTCAGCCGCGGCGCTGGCAACTTCGTAGAGCGATGCGTTGGCGACCTCCATCCCGGTGAGCAGGCAGACCATCGTCTGGAACTCATAGAAAAGTTGCAGGATGCCCTGCGATGCCTCGGCCTGATAGGGCGTGTACGCCGTTAGGAATTCGCTTTGTGCCGCGAGGGCATCGACCAGCGTCGGAATGAAGTGGTCGTACGCTCCACCGCCCAGGAAGCATACCTGTTCGGTGCAATCGCGATTGCGCGATGCGAGCTGATGCGTGTCTTCGAGCAACTCTAGCTCGCTAACGCCGCGGGGAATGTTGAGTTCTCCCTTGACGCGAAACCGTGGTGGAATGGGCGAAAAGAGATCGTCGACCGTGTCAACGCCGATCACCCCGAGCATGTCGTGAACCTGGGGGTCAGTGAGCTGGGTGTACCTCATCGCATATCAACAAGTAGAGTTACGAGTTACCAATTACAAGTTACGAAAAATGGCAAGGCCGCTAGGAGGATACGTCGCCCATTGCGCTTCGCGATTTGTAACTCGTAACTTGTAACTCGTAATTGCTTCATTTTCTATTGCCCGCTTTTTGGGGGCCGCGTTCCCATGATATCAGGCTTAAACACCTTCGTCTCCAACGCCCTGTTGAAGTTTGTCCAGGGGCTAACCGGGTCGCGGTCGTTCTCAATCTCGGCTAGGAACATGTGTACCTTGGCGTCTAGGTTATCGAGGTGATGAATGGCGACGGCCTCCGGAACGGCGGGCAGCTTGGGGCTGCCGAATTCGTACTTCCCGTGATGGCTGAGGATGATGTGCTCCAGCACCCAGCGAAGCCGATCGGGGAACGGTCGTCCGGTGCGCTTCGCCGCCGCTTCGGCCTTCTTCTCGATCCATATCACGGCCTGCGTGATATGGCCCAACAGTTGTCCGTCGTCGGTGTAGCCGATCGCCGTTTCGTAACTCAGCTCCGTGGATTTCCCGATATCGTGTAGAAACATGCCCGTTAGCACCAGATCGAGGCTCAGCTTGGGATAGTGGGGGATCACCACGAGAGCGATCTCCAGCAGCGAAAGCGTGTGCTCCAATAGTCCGCCGATGTAGGCGTGGTGCAGGGTGGCCGCCGCCGGCGCTTTGCGGAAGCGGGTCATTAATTCTTCGTCGATGATGAACTCGTGAATCAAAGCGGCGAGGTCGGGATGTTTGACCCCGCGAACGATCTGCAGCAGGCGCATCCACATCTTGTTGATGTCGTTCTTGGTGACGGGGAGGAAGTCGGCGAATTCAAACGATCCCGGCTCGGCCGGGCGGACGGCGTCGATGATGAACTGCATATTGCCCTTGTAGTTCTCCGTGCGCCCTTTGAAACGCATGAAGCCCCCCTCGGGCATGCCCTGGAACATCTCCTCGGTCGCTTGCCATGCACGGGCGACGAGCTGCCCGGTCCGATCCATCAGTACGGCGTGGATGTAGAGGCCGCCTTGGGTCGTTGTGCGCAGATCCTTGGAGCGGATGAGAAAGACCTCATCCTCGATCCGCTCACCGGCTTTCAGTTCTGAAACAAAGCGCCGCACCGTCGTCGTCCCCATCCTGTTCGCAGTTCAGAACCGACGTACAGAGTCCCCGTCAGGTCGCCGCGGAGGAACGGGTCCAAATCGTATTGTTCCTGGCGGCGTCACTGATGAATAGGGTACGGCGGGTTCGCGGAATGAGCAAGGCGGCAGCCGCTTGTGGCCGTCGAATCAGAACTACGCCCGCAAGGAGTTGAGCGACGAATCGCGTTCCCAACTCCGAGAACGGCTTGCGGACAAGACAAGATGCTACGATCCCACATGCCTGCATTCGTGCGGATACGGGTCACCCCGAGCGTCAACGGAGGTCGAACGACTCGATAGTGATGAGCTACGCGAGTCCGCTAAAACATCCCCACCCAGGGATTGGCTCTTACTGCGATTATGGGATCAAAACCCGTGCTCAGACGTCTTTCGCGGCGGATTGCTACCGTTCTTGACTTGCCCGGGCCTTTCCGCTACAAGGGAGGTGAACTCCAGGGACCGGTAGTTGGACGGGACTGAATCGCTGGGGTAGGCTCAGGATTATCGCTCGGCGGCGGCGTAAGTATCACGTGCCGAACGTTGTTTCCCGGAAGACGTACTGGGCCGAAGGTTGGCTATTTTCGCGATGCACCTGATGCAAGAGATGAGTGTCTTTCACGGCGGTGAATCCCGAACACTTCGATCCGCTCGTCCGTGATAGACATATGGTATACTTAGCAACTCGGGACGACCCCAAAGAAGAGCTTTAGCATACATGAACGAGTTTTCCTCCGAATCTACCTGGCCGACTGACGCCGCGATGAACGAGGCCCATTCCTCGCCGATGCCGTCGATGGCGGATATTGATCGCGAAGTCGCGGATGCGATGGCGGCAATGGCCCCGTCGGACCTGACCGAACTCGGCGGAGGGGTAGGCGAAAGTGGGTCGGTCGAGGCCGGGAAAGAGTTAATCGGCACGGTCACCGGCGTGACCGGCGACGACGTGTTTTTGCAATTCGGGGTCAAGACGCAGGGCGTCCTTCCGCGGATCCAATTTGGCAAGAAGGAAGTCCTGGAAGTCGGTCGCCGCGTCGACGTGGTAGTCGATCGGTTCGACGAAGGCTCCGGCCTGCTCATCGTCAGCCGTAAAGGCGCGTTACAGCGAGCGACTTGGACGAACCTCACCAAAGGAATGATCGTCGAAGGCAAAGTCACCGGGGTTATCAAGGGCGGCTTGGAGATCGACCTCAAAGGCATCCGCGCCTTCATGCCCGGCTCCCAGGCCGACGTCGTCCCAATGAAAGATGTTTCTCTGCTCCTCAACCAGATGGTTCGTTGCGAGGTGATGGAGCTGGATCGCCGTAATAAGAACGTTTTGCTCAGCCGGCGAAAGGTGCAGGAGCGAGAGCTGGCCGAGACCCGCGAAAAGCTCCGCGCCGAGCTTGCCGTGGGACAGTTGCGACCCGGCGTCGTGCGCAGCATTACAGACTTCGGCGCCTTCGTGGACTTGGGCGGGGTCGACGGCCTCCTTCATATCCGCGACCTGAGTTGGGGTACGGTGGAGAAGGTGACCGATGTGCTCAAGCCGGGCCAACACGTCGAAGTGATGATTCTCAAGATCGACACCAATCGCGATCGCATTTCGCTAGGCCTCAAGCAGGCTCTCCCCGACCCTTGGGTACACGTGCCGGAAAAATACCCCGTTGGGACACCTTTGAAGGTCCGCGTGGTTCGGCTGGCCGACTTCGGCGCATTCGCCGAATTGGAGCCGGGCGTCGAGGGGCTGATCCCCATCAGCGAAATGGGCTGGTCGCGGGTGAAACAATCCTCCGACGCGGCCTCGCCGGGTAGTGTCGTGGACTGTGTGGTGATTCGCGTCGAAGCCGATCAACACCGCATCGCCTTGAGCATGAAGCAGGCCCAGGCCGACCCTTGGGCGGGCGTGTTCGAGGGCTTCCCCATTCACTCGCTTGTGCATGGTAAGGTCACCCGCCTCGCTGACTTCGGCGCGTTCGTGGAAATCGCCCCCGGCGTCGAGGGGCTGGTTCACATTTCCGAACTCTCCGACCACCGGGTGAAATCATGCTCCGAGGTCGTTCAGCCAGGCCAAGAGATCGAGATGCGCGTCCTCGGAGTGGACAAAGACAACCGGCGTATTTCGCTCTCCATCAAGGCCGTCAAAGCTCCGGAATCCGCGGAAGCCGCAGCCGCCGCAGGCCCCGCAGAGCCTGCGAAGGTAGCCAAGAAACGAAAGAAACCCCTCCGCGGCGGCCTCGCCAGTCACTTCGAGTGGTAGCCCTTCTTGCTTCGTCCACACTGGCGATTCCACTGAATTTCGATAAGGTTCCGTCTACGACTGACTGTGGGGCCTGGGATGAAGTTCGGACTCGTTGACAGTATCGTCGAGTTGACCCGCGGCGAGCGGATTGTCGCGGTCAAGGCCGTCTCTCTGGCCGAGGAGTACCTCGCCGACCATTTCCCGACCTTCCCCGTACTTCCCGGCGTGCTGATGCTGGAAGCGCTGGTGGAGTCGGCCGCTTGGCTCGTCCGCGACGCCCAAGACTTCACCCCAAGCCTCGTCTTGCTTCACAACGCAAGGAATGTAACATACAGGAGCTTTGTCAAGCCGGGCAATCTGCTCCGGATGGAAGTCACCTGCCGCCGATTGGCGTTAGGCGACAGCGACTTCGATGGGATTGGGTATTGTAACCAAACGGAGGTGGTCAAGGCGCGGTTCGGCCTGAAGCACTTTTCGCTCCAGGATCGAGAACCGTCGCTGGCCCACCTCGATCGGCGGATTATCGACGACGCGCGTACACGGTTCGCGTTCTTGTGCCGATAAACGGCTAAGTCGAATTGCCTGTATGGCGGCGGATCTCAAAGGCGATTGACGGAGGTACGAGCAGCATGGCGGCAAGCGGAGATGATGTCTTTAGTAAGGTTCAGAGCGTTTTAACCGACGCCTTGGGCGTCGATGCGGAGGAAGTCTCGCCGGAAAAGACTCTCCAGGGCGACTTGGGCGCCGAGAGCATCGACTTTCTGGACATCGTCTTCCGGCTGGAGAAGGCGTTCTCGATCAAGATTCCCAAGGGCGAATTGTTTCCCGACGACATCCTCAACAATCCGGATTACGTCGAGGGGGACCGACTAACCCGGTCGGGCTTGGAACGACTCAAGACGGCCATGCCCCACGCGGATTTCTCGAAGTTCGAGAGCGCGCCCTACGTCTCCACCATGCCGGAGTTGTTCACCGTCGGGACGATCGTCAAATACGTCGAGAACAAGCTCCGCGCGGCGTAGCGCTACGTCAATGTACAAGTGAGTGGGTGGCATGGCCAAGCGAAGCGCCGCCATGCTCTTGCCCGGCGCGCCGCTTTCCGATAGAATAGCGGATGTCTTGTGATAGGATCATTTAGTGGTTCTCCTTGCCGATCTCACACCGCTGCGCACCGTCGCGGACATCATCGAGGCCGCAAGGGTTGTGGGTCACGATGCGTGGAACGGAGAGGTTTATTCGAGTAGCAATTGCATGGCATCAACCGGCGACTCCAGCCTTTCCCAAGACGTTCTAGACCTCTTTTGTATGCTGCGGGATCGGGGTGTGCCGTATGTCCTCGTCGGTGGCGTGGCGCTCCTTAAGTACGTCGATGGCCGAAACACGCAGGATATTGATTTTTTGTTCTCGCCCCACGCGATGGCGCAGATACCCGAACTAGTGGTGTCGCACCGCGAGCAGGATGTCGCCCGAGCGCAGTTCCGCAGCATCCGCGTCGACCTCCTGCTCACGGCCGATCCGGTCTTCAAGCTCGTCCACGATGACTACGCGACGACGCATCCGTTTCAGGAGGTCGCGGTCCGCTGTGCCTCAATTGAGGGTCTTCTCATTCTTAAGCTCTACGCGCTTCCCTCGCTGTATCGCCAAGGCGATACGCAGCGCATCGCGCTCTACGAAACGGACATCTTGATGCTAATGGATCGATATCGCCCGGCCATGGAACCGATCCTTGCTACCCTCGCACCCTATGTTGAGGAGGGCGCGCTCAACGGACTACGTAACATCCTCGCTGACATCGACCGCCGCATTGCGCGAATGCACCAGGCATGAGTCGGCGCCGGGTGGCACGGTCTACGCCGCATGTGTACATTCGACGACCGCTACGACGATTGTTACACTTTCGGCATGGAAGGTAGCGGGGCCCAACGGGTCGAGGCTTTTCTTGCCCAGGCGATTGAACGGCTGCGCCGGGCGCTGTCGCCGCTGGCCATCTATCTGTACGGATCGTACGCCTACGGCTCGCCTCGTACAGATAGTGACATTGATCTTCTCGTCGTTGTCGAGAAAGGCCGCCTGAGCGCATTTGAGCGCGACGCAATCGCCTACCGTGCGCTGGGTGACATCCCCTTCCCTATCGACGTTCAAGTCTATACCAAGGCCGAGTTCGACGAGCGCTCCGCGCGAACCGTTTCCTTCGAGCGAACGATCAAGCGCAAAGGGAAACTAATCCATGCTGCCTGATGACTTTGGCTGCAACAATGCACTTTGAAATCATTGGCGAGATAGAAGATGTTGAGACGATTGCTGTTGGAGGAGCGATAAATGATATTCAGCGCCTCCGAATGCGCTACGGACTGGGTCGGTGGCGGAAACTCAAGGGCACGGCTACGGTCCGTCTTGCAAGTGGCCGTACCGGCCAAGCCGAAGTGCACTGGTACGAGGCCCACGGAGTGGGTAGAGTGAAATTCAAAATAAAGCGGTTCTTGGATTGAAGGGCATGAAGCGGCAGAAGCAATTCGCAATCTGTGTTCGGAACAAAGACGCCGAGGATCTGGAGGTGCGTAAGGTTTACGAACTTCTTCCCGACATCCGAGCTGCCGGGGAGGGGTACCTACGCGTTATCGATGAGTCCGGTGAGGATTACCTGTACCCCGCGACTTTTTTCGTGCCCATCGAGCTTCCGCGAGGCGCCGGGCGAGGTTTATCCATTACCAAGCGTTAGAATGCGATTTACTCTTACCCGTGCTTGTTCGGCGATCACCGCCGGTATCCACGGCGGATAATCGACTATGCGATGGATCTGGATTGACGCCTTTGTCGAGTTCGAGTCGGGTCAGCGGGCCTCCGCGATCAAGAACATCACCCTGGCCGAGGAATACCTGCACGACCATTTCCCTGGATATCCGGTCATGCCCGCGTGCCTCTTAATCGAGGGCATGGCCCAAACCGCGGGAATCCTCGTCGGAGAGGCGCGGGGCTTCGCGGAGAACGTGATTCTCGCTAAAATCCGTAAGGCCGAGTTCGACGACTACGCCGTTCCCGGCGACCAGATACGCTTCGACGCCGTCCTGGAGACGATCGACGAACGGGCCGCCGCCACGACGGGGTCGGTGCTGAAGAACGGCAAGCCGATGGGGAGAGTGGACCTGATGTTCTCACATGTCAATCAATCCGAGAAGCCCTTGGATGTGCCGGACCACAACTTCGTCTTCACCGATCAGTTCCTGAACCTACTCGCCGGCTTCCGAACTCGCGGCGGTATGGGGAATCCTCCCGCCCATGGCAGCTAGACGGCGCGTGGTCATCACTGGGTTGGGCGTCGCCACTCCCATCGGGATAGGAATGGACGCCTTTTGGGAGGGTTTGCTACAGCAGCGCTGCGGCATCCGCCGGGTGGAGTCGTTCGACCCGTCCGGCTTGCCCTGCCAAGTCGCCGGAGAGCTTCCGCCTTTTCAACTGGGCGATTTCATCCCCAAGAGTTATCGCAAAAGTGTCAAGGTGATGTCACGCGACATCACCCTGGCCGTCGTCTGCGCCTACCACGCCGTGGTCGACGCCGGGCTGCATACGAAGTGCATCATCGAGCGCGGTGAGGCCCCCGGGCCGCCCAACGTCGATAGCACCAGATTCGGCGCCAACATCGGGGCGGGGTTGGTTTGCGCCGACCTGAACGAACTTGCAGGCGCTCTCAGTACCGCCGCCGATGAACAGAGTCGTTTCGACCTTCGCCGCTGGGGCGGGGAGGGCATGAGCAACCTGACGCCGCTATGGCTATTAAAGTTCCTTCCCAACATGCTGGCCTGTCACGTGACCATCGTGCACGATGCCCAAGCGCCATCCAACACCGTGACCTGCGCGGAAGCGTCCAGTCACCTCGCCATCGGCGAGGCCTTTCGTACGATCTCTCGTGGCGACGCCGACGTCTGCATTTGCGGCGGGGCGGAGAGTAAGGTCAACCCCATGGCGATGGCCAGGCCCGCGCTCTGGGAGCGACTCAACACGCAGGACAACGGATCGCCGCAGCGTGCCTCGCGGCCGTTCGCCGCTGATCGTCGGGGGATGGTGGCCTCTGATGGCGGCGGGTTGGTAATACTCGAAGCCCTCGATCACGCCCGCGCACGAAAGGCACGGATTTATGCCGAGATAGCCGGTTTCGGGGCCGGCAGCAACTCCGTCAGTTGGTCGTCGCCTGACCCCAAGGGCCGCTGGCTAATCTTGGCCCTGCAAAAAGCCGTCGCCGACGCCGGGAGTACCATCGAGCATATCGACCTCGTGGCTCCTTTCAGTGCAGCGACGCCGGAGCACGACGCCGCCGAGATGAGCGCTTGGAACGAAGTCTTCGGTTCGCGACTCGACCAGGTATCGGCGCTCACAACGCGAGGCGCTCTGGGACACAACGGCGCCGGCTCGGGTGCGATCGACTTCGCCGCGACGGTGATGGCCTTGTATCGCAACACCATTCCCCCTTCGTTGAATACTTCGAATCCTGACCCGGCTTCGCGTTTCCGTTTCGTTCAAGGCGACTCCAAGGACGCCCGTGTGCGGCAGGCAATCAGCCTGGGATACGCCCTCGCCGGGGGGCAAAGCGCTGCCCTGCTGATTAAGAAGTTTGAGGAGTGATCGGGTGGAGCGTCGCGTAGTTATTACGGGCATGGGATGGGTCACGCCGCTTGGGCACGATCTCGACTCCGTCTGGCGTCGGATGTTGGCCGGCGAAAGCGGCGCCGGCCCGACCACTCTGTTCGATGCGAGCGCCTTCCCGACTTCGTTTTCAGCGCAAGTAAAAGACTTCGATTTGGCCGATTTTCTCGGTGATAGCGCCGCGGCGCACGATGGGGCAAGTCGCAATTCCCGCTTCGCATTGGCGGCGTGCGCGATGGCTTGGCGTGATGCAGCTCTATCCGCTTTTGCAGCGCTCGATCCAACCCGCGTGGGCGTTTACCTGGGTGGCGGCGAGGGTCCGCTGGACTTCCAACCATTCGCCGCCGCGGCGCTGGCCGGTTGTCGAAATGAACAGGGCGAGACGATCCCGCTCAATACCGTTCGCTGGGCCGAAACTGCCCTGCGAGTGCTAACCGCGACAAACGAGTTGGAGCAAGATCCCAATATGGCCGGTGGTCATATCGCCGTGCAGTTCAACGCGCAAGGCCCGAACATCAACACCCTCACCGCCTGCGCCGCCAGCACCCAGGCGATTGGCGAGGCCACACGCCTTATCCGCTACGGCGACGCCGACGTAATGATCGCCGGCGGCACGCACAGCATGATTCACCCCTTAGGAGTGACGGGCTTCAATCGCTTAACCGCGCTCTCCACGCGCAACGATACGTGCCTAACGGCCTCCCGCCCCTTTGATCGCTCGCGCGACGGGTTCGTCTTGGGCGAGGGATCGGGAATCTTGATCCTGGAGGAAGTAGAGCACGCACGACGGCGGGGGACTCGCATCCTGGCCGAAGTCGTCGGCTTTGGTTCGACGGCGGACGCCTTCCGCATCACCGATATTCATGAGGAAGGTCGCGGGGCGATCGCGGCCATGAAGGCGGCGCTCGACAGCGCCGGCATGACTCCGGCCCAGATCGACTATGTGTCGGCTCACGGCACCGGCACGGAGGAGAACGACAAGATTGAGACCCTGGCCATTCGCCGCGTTTTCGGAGAGCACGCCAAGAAGGTTCCCATCAGCAGCGTCAAGAGCATGATTGGCCACTTGATCGCCGCCGCCGGCGCGGTCGAACTAATCACCTGCGTATTGGCCATCCGCGACGGCGTCGTCCCCCCCACCATTAACTACAACCTGCCCGATCCCAATTGCGATTTGGACTACGTCCCCAACCAAGCCCGCCGCTTACCCGTCCGGGCCGCTCTCTCCAACAGCTTCGGCTTCGGAGGCCAAAACAACACCCTCGTCCTCCGCGCCGTCGCGGACTGATCAGCTGGCCCGTCACTACGTGATCCCCGTGTTAGACTGGGCGAGGCGGGACTCGAACCCGCACCCGGTATTTCACCAGAGGGGATTTTAAGTCCCCAGCGTCTGCCATTCCGCCACTCGCCCAAAGCTTTGTCAGGCAACAACTTAACGACAATCCGCCGAATGCGAAATCTGCAAAGTGGCGCTGATTTGGTAGCGCTGTACCCCCGCCACAAGCTATCATGCGACCCCCTGCGCACGGGCGATCAGGTCCATCGCTCGTTCGAGCACCGGCTTAATTTCGCCGGTGTAATGCTTCTCGACTACGCCCACGCTGGACCATCCGCCCAAGTCCTTAACCGTCATCCGGTCCACGCCCGCCCGTTGGGCAAGGGTGGAGAACGACCCGCCGCAGGTCGTGGATCGACGCCGGTACGCCAGAAGCCTTTGCCGCCGTCGCAAACCGATGGGTAATCCAATCCGGCTTGTACGGCAGACCGTCCGGCCACGCGAACACGTGCGGATGCTTCGGCACAGCCCGCCCATCGTAGGTTTGCCAACTCCGTTCGACGCATCCCTAGGTAATACCCGACGATCAGCAGCACGCGAAACGTAGGGTCGTTGATCGACCTTAGCGGGATTCGAGGCGTTTGAGGCGGGCGGCGAGTTTTTCGGTGTACTTTTCGGTCTCGCGGTTCTTGAGGGCGTTGCGGTAGCCTTCAACGGCGTCGGCGACGTAATCGGTCTGGCCGAAGAGGGCTAGCAAGTAGGTCGTCCCGGCAGCTTGGGCAACGAAGGTCCAATGCTTGTCCGTCTTGCCGTGTGCCTTCTGCAAGACTTCTATTGCCTTGGTCACTTCGTCGATACCGGCTTGACGAGCCTCCGCGGCCTTTGTGCGTTCGCTTTCCGGATCCGCTTCCTTCAGTCCGAGCGTCTTGGTCACGAGCGCCAGAACGTCCGCGTTTTGCGAAGCCGCAACGAACCGGTCGTAATGAATCCATGCTTTGGCAAGCCGCGCGTCGGCGGCCTGGGCCGCGATGTGACCGGCCATCCAACCATCATTCTCGCGGGCATTGTAGGCGGAGCGTTCTTTGGCCTCGGGCTTGAGATTCTGCGTACGCTTCTCAGCGTCGCCGGTCCACGTATCGACGCCGCTTGCGGCTTGCTGCGACGCGCTTACCGATTGGTCCAACAGTTTGAGGGCCGCATCCTCCACGGCTTCCGCTTCGGATTCCAAGCGGTTTAACTCGTCGTAGGCTTCAGCGGCGAGCGGCGCGGTCTCGGCGATGCGTTGGGCGGCGTCGGTCTGTGCGGCCTCGTTCGCGGACTTGATCCCCTCGATCCGCGAAAGGTCCGAGCGGAAGTCGGCCACCCCTTTCTGCTCACCTTCCACCTTGGCCGCAAGCACGACCCGCTCGTTGCGATAGTGCGCCAACCCGTGCTCGATGGTCAGGTTCGCGGCCGAGCCGTTCTCGAGGTAGCGCCCCTTCAGGAAATCGCCGCTGGCGTCGATGTCGGCTTTGGGTAGGCGGCCCGCTTCGAGCGACTGCACCTCACGAAGGGCCTCGCGATAGGACGAATCCTGCTCGGTCAACCGTCTGCCGAAGGTCTCAGCGCCTTTGGGGTCGGAGAAATCCACGCCGTCGCGCTCCAGTTTCTCCATGGCCGCACGGGCTTGGTCGGCACGCGACTGTGCGGCGTGGAGGCGCTTTTCGAGATCGCCGATGGTGGAATCGAGCGCCGCGAGGGCCTTGCGGTCGTCGTTCAATTCGCCCTCAGCCTGGGCGGCCTTTTCGTTGACTCGGCGGATTTGATCATCAATGCCGCTGTCCGCGACGAGCGTCTTAGACGAGGCCCATTCGACGCCGCGATTGGCCAGCCGGACCAGGCGACGCCGGTATCCTTCAGCCTCGGCTCGTTTCAGGCCGGCGCGGACACGCTCCGCCAAACCGCGATGGTACTGAATGACTCCCTTCAACCGACCGGCCTCGAAATGGGAATTCGCCGAAGCGCTGCCCGACGTGACCGCTAGGGCTTCATCAATCTCACTGAGCGCCTCTTTCAGCAGCTTGCCGTTTTCGGCGACCAGGGCGGCACGGCCCTTGATTCCGTCGCGAATCTGACCGGCGACATTGCCGTAGCTGGGCTTAACGGATCGCGGCGGGTCCTGCTCCCAATCGTTAGGCTGGAAGGCCGTCCAAAGCTCGGTGTGTCGTTCCTGATATTCATCGCCGGCATCCTCTACCAAAGCTTGTGAATCAGCGATATCGACGTCCACATCGGCGTCTCGAAGCTGGTTGAGAACGATGGCGCGGTAGGCGAGATCCGCGCTGTACTGATGCAGTAACCGCCGCGCCCGTTCCAGATGCAACGAGACCTCGGCGTCGACCTTCCGCTGCCCCGCCTGAAGGGACGGCAAGAAGAGCCACGCGATCCCAGAGACGCCAATCGTCGCGGCGAACGCAATCGCCGCCATTTTGTCCGCTTTCACCGTCTACTCCTATTGGGGACGCAGCACGGTCGCCGAGGGCTCCAATGCGTCCCCCCGGTCAACCTCACGCTATGAACGCATTCTAACACTGGGTCTCGCCTTGGAAAATGGGGTCATCTGTCGCCGAAGTTTCCGCCGAACCGGCGCTGGGAGGGCAATGTGCTCAAAGTAATGGGACGGGTAAAGATAGTCCTCACCTGATTCATCGACAACGCGGACCATTTTTTCCGCATCGGCGTCGGCATCTGGGAAAGCGAGGTAGACTTTTCCGCGCTCAAGAGAAGCCGGGTACTCATGGTTGTCTACGCAAATGACCCAAAATGATTTTCGCATCCTATTCACTCCGCAAGTATCGCTTGACCTTGAACTCCCGCGCCCCAACGCCGTGCGCTTCGTACCAATGAACTTCGACCCGACGCAAACGCCCGCTTCTGGAGCGTATCACAGCGACGCCCTTTCTTTTTCTCCATCGGCTCCCGCCATACATTCTACGCAGACGGAGGAGCTCTCGGATTGACGTGCCCGTGGCAATCGTCTCAACGTTCGTGATTTCGGTGACGATTTCTAGCGGCACGGGCTCACCTTACCGTTCTCGAACCACGGCTAGCGGCACCGATCCATCCGTCTTTCGCGGAAGCGGGTCCGGCGGGGCGATGTTGACGCGGGCGGTGCTCAGTTCGGCCTCGCCGCGTTCGACGCGGGCGGCGAAGGCGACGGCCTCTTCGTAGAGGGCGTCGAGCATTTCGGCCTCGGTGACGGTGCGTTTTTGCTCGCCTTGCACGTAGATGATCCCACGGCCTTTGCCGGCGAATACGGCGACGTCGGCCCCCTCGGCCTCCCCGGGGCCGTTGACCACGCAGCCCATGACCGCGACCTTCACTGGGGTCTTGATCGTGGCGAGCTTAAGCCGCACCTCGGCCACGAGCTTGATAAGGTCGATCTCGATCCGCCCGCAGGTGGGGCAGGCAATCAACTCCGGCTCGACGCGATTTCGCAAACCCAGCGAGCAAAGGAGTTCCTTGGCGTCCTCGACTTCGTGGATCGGGTCCGCGGCGTAGGAGATGCGGATGGTGTCGCCGATGCCCGTCGAGAGCAACGAGCCCAGCGCGGCGATGGAGCGGATGCGGCCGGTCTCCGGCGGTCCGGCGTGGGTGACGCCAAGGTGCAGCGGAAGATCGAACCGCTCGCTCACCGCGCGGTAGGCGTCAATGACCATGCCCGCGTCGATGCTCTTGGCGCTCAACACTACGTCGTGAAAGTCGTTCTCGTCAAAGATGCGCATGTAGTCTTCTAGCGTCTCGACCATGAGACGGATCAGGGTCGAGCGGCGGTCGGCGGCGAGGCTGCCCATCTGGGCCGTGCGTAAGTCCTTGTCCTTCCGCTCGACGACGCTGCCCTCGTTCACGCCGACGCGGATGGGGATGCTTCTCTCGCGGCACGCGGCGATCACGCGATCGACCTGCTTGCGGTCCTTAATGTTGCCCGGATTGAGGCGGATCTTGTGTACGCCCGCTTCGATGGCCTCCAATGCCCGCTGAAAATGGAAATGTACGTCGGCGACGATGGGCACTGGCGACTGGTCGAGAATGGCGGGAAGGGCGTCGGTGTCGCGTTTGTCGGGGACGGCCACCCGGACGATATCACAACCGGCCTCGGCGAGGCGGCGGATCTGCCCAACGGTGGCGTCCACGTCATAGGTATAGGTGCTGGTCATGGACTGGATGGCCACGGGGGCGTCCCCGCCGATGGGAACGCCGCCGACGAGCACCTGGCGGGTTTTTTTGCGTGAAATCACAGAGGGCGCCTCATGGGGCATTGTAGAAAGGGCTTCGGAAAAGTGTCAAACGAGCCGATGGTATCTTGACAGGTTTGTTCGCAGATGTTCTGCTACGTTTATGGCAGGTATCTAGACGGCGGATCCCGTGGTGGCCTTGGGGAGCGGTTTGGGCTAGGCGACCCGGGCGTGTAGAGTAACCGTTTCTTCGAAATCAGGAGATTCATTGATGTCTCGGCATATTGGTACTATCGGACTTTCAATCGCATTGGGCTCGCTGACGGTCTTCTCCGGTTGTGCGTCTAAGGAGACGGCGACTGTCAGCTTCAGCTACGTCGTAGAGAAGGAGAAAGGGCTGCCGCCGGGCATGAAGACCATCGCCATTATGCCCGCGAAGGTCGGCGAGACCACCGATCCGAAATGGCAGGAGCTATCCACCACGGTGCTCGCTTCGTTAATAAACGAGTCGCGGAGCAAGTTCGGGACAGAGGTGACGGTAACCGAGCGGCGCGACGCCAAGGCCGTTTTCGACGAAGGAGACATGAAGGCCGCAGGCATGGCCACGGGCAAGGGCGGCGACACCAAGCTGATCGGGGCGGAAGGGTTGCTGCTTAGCAACATTAACGTGAAGGTCGAAAAACACATCGGCAAGCAACGGACGCTTTCCGGGCTTGATATCGCCGGATTCGGTGGACATCGCTCGGGCGGCGGGCGAGTGAATGCCGAGACCGAGGAAGTCGAGACGGTCACGCGCAACATGACCGTGCAGACCGAATTCAAGCTGATCGACTCGGCCAACGGCCGCGTATGGGAACACTTCAGTCCCAAGACGTATAGTGCGACGGATCGGACCAAGGCCAGCCCCATCTTCGGATCGAGCAAGACCGAGGCTGAACTCACGCCGCAGGACCAGATCATTGGTTCGTTGGTGGAGCGTGGAGCACGCGAGTTTGTCAGCCAACTCATGCCCTGCCGGATCGACGTGGAAACCGAGGTCGAGTCGAGTGGCAATAAGAACTGTGTCGAAGGCGTGAAGCTGTTGCGGGCCGAGGCGTATCGTGAGGCCATTTCGGCGTTCCAAGCGGCGATAGCGGAGGATTCCAACGATCATCGCGCGGCCTATGGCGCGGGTGTCGCCTGCGAGGCCACGGGACAGTTCGAGGCGGGCCTTAAGTACTACAACAAGGCTTGCGCCGGGGAGAACAATCGTACCTACGCGGACGCCCGGGACCGGATGAAGACATACGGAAGCCGCATCCGCAAGTAGGCGGCGAATGCGCCACTGCGGGAGCGGAGCGGACGCACGTGTGGAGGTAGCCGTTAAGGGGCAGGTCCGTTGGCCCCAAAATCTGCATAAACGCGTGACCAACCTTTCGAAGGTTGGATTGTCATACTGGTACATGATGCCCGAAGTGGCGGCATAGCGGGTACGCCGCAAGAGTAGCGTTCCGCGCAGGGAATCCGAACGGTAGAGGAGATGAACTATGCGTAATCGATGTTTGGGACTGATGCTTGGCGGTGTGGCGGTATTGGGGATCATTCCGACAGCTTGGGGCCAAAACCTGGCATCCGAGGCTCAGAACAAGTTGCTCGCCAAGCGTGCGGCCGAGGCCGACTGCTACCGCAAGCTCGCGGAGTGCGTCTACGGCGTCAAGCTCACGTCGGACACCTACGTGCGCGATTTCGTTACGGAGAGCGATCAAATCCGCGCTGGAGTAGATACCTTCATCAAGGGCATTCGTCTCGGCCCGCCGCGGTATTTCGACGATGGCGTCTGCGAGGTGGACGGCGAAGTGACCGTCGCCAAGCTCGTGACCATGATTAAGGAATTGCACGCTGCGCACTACAAGGGCAACGTCGTCAAGACGACGGACATCGAGCAGATCAAGGAAACGATCAAGACCGACGTGATTAAGGCGACCGGTTCCGGCGCTCCGCGTCCGGAACTGCCGCCCGATCTACCGCCCGGCATTGAGGACGTGATCACGCCGCTGCCGACCGGCTATGCACCGACCATGAGCATCCCGCCGATCTGGAAGTCCGTAGGACCGCAGGGGAGATTGCTGGCCGAGCGGGCGGCGCAGATGGACGCGATGCGCCGGCTGCTCGAGCAGATCAAGGGATTGCGTCTGACCTCAAACACCCTGGTACGCGACTTCATCACCGAGTCCGACGAAATCCGCACCCAGGCCGAGGGGATCGTCGTCGGGGCCGCGCAAGTGGGACGACCCTACTTGCATCAGGACGAGTTGATCGCCGAGGTCACCATGGAGGTGCCCGTCGAGAAGGTCATCACCAAAATCAAGGAACTGCACGCCGAACACTACCACGGCAACACGGTGACGACCACCGACATCAGCAACATCAAGCAGACCGTCCAACGCGAAATGATCCGCGCTACCGGGTCGGGCGTCCCCAGGCCGGAAATGATCACCCAAGCGGTGAGCGCCGGTTACGCGGCCCCGGCGTGGATGGCGAGGACTATCGATGCCTCCGGTCAGGGCACTGACCCCGCAATGGACACCGCCCAGGGCAAACTCAAAGCCGCCAGGGCCGCTACCCTCGACGCGATGCGGAAACTGGCCGAACAGATTTACGGGCTGGAAATCAGCGCCGGAACGCTGGTGCGAGACTTTGTCACCCAGCACGATGAGATTCGGGTGCAAGTCGATGCGGTACTGTCCGGTGCGGTGTCGGGCGAGCCGACTTTTGCCAATGGCACGGCCACCATCACCGTTTCAATCCCCGCGGCAACCGTCTGGACCGTGGTGAACCAGCAAACCAAGATCATCCAGCGACGGGGATAAATCAGAACCCCGCGCGCAAGCAAGGGGCCAAGTGAAGATCGAAGGGCGAAGTACGAAAAGGACAGAGAGATATGCGAATTCAAATGCTGATGTTCGCCCCAACGCTCAAGGGCGTTGGTGCTGCCGTGCGACATTCACTTTGTCTGCTCACCGGCGCGGCTGCGCTGATCGGCGTGGCGGGGTGTGAGACCTCGTCGCACAAGTCCGTGCGGACGTACGACTACAACGACCAGGGTCGCCCTACGGAGCGTGCGAACGAGGCAGAAGAGCAGGATTCTGAGTATCACATGGTCTCACCGGGCGAGATGGTCGTCGATCCGCATGGTCGTTGAGCCGCATCGCTAGGCCGTGTGCCACTGCTGTGTCAGCAGTGGTCTCGTCTACTCCGCCGATTGATCAGAGCCGCGCGGCGCCAGCCCGCGGACATGAGCGGGCAAGAGCGGATGGAGCGGACGACGCGGCGGCGAATGCACAGACCGAGCTTGCTGGTGACATTGGTTGTGGCTATCACGTTGTTCCACGTGGAAAAGAAAGTACACTCCCAGTGCGTACTCCAAGCGGTCCGCCGTCCACCTACTGACGCGGGCGTAACCGTACATTCTCCACCCCTATAACTTGACGGGTGATCGGTGGTGACCGCGTGATTGGGCGAGCGTACGCCCCGGTCCCCAATCGACGCTTGTCCTGAGCCTCGAAGGAATCGAAAATCGCAAATCTCAAATCCAACCATCGCCAATCCCCTTCGTGCCTCAGTGCCTCATTTCGACGTTTTGACGTTTTGACGTTTTGACGTCTCGACGTTTCGACGTTTCTTCCGCCCCCTCTCACCCTTCAACCCCTTGAACTCTTCAACTCCTGATCCCTTCCCGCTCTCTCCTTTCTCCTCTCTCCTTTCTAGCGGGAGAGGGCTGGGGTGATGGTACGCCGGACTCCTTGCGTGCGTTTGCGCAAGCCGCTGTTGACGTTGATCGAGGAGAAAAATGCGTAGGGTCCGCTCTGAAGACCATCAAGCCCAAAGGACGGTCTGCACAGCAGACACTACAGGACTTTTTTTTAGGACGTTCACGGCCTTTCACCTTGCAAAAAGGCGAAAGACCGCGTACAATTGTGGTGTGGGCCTAGTGAAGTTAACCCTTCGCGAGGTTCCGCCCCGTTTGTGGTTACAGCCGCACGCGGCGCACTTATTAAAGATAGACCCCATCGGGGCCGCTACCTGTTTATCAGACAGGGCGCTCCCCGATGGGCAAGACGGCCAGCGCTGACCCGCTGGCCGCCATCGTTTTTAAGAGGCTTCTCCATTTCTCAGCCCAAAAGTGTTTGGGGCGGTTTTGACAAATAAGTCACCCCGACGCTTAGCTGCCGTCGGAATCGAAATCTTCAGCATGCGTAAATCCTGTGTCTGGAAACCGCCCTTAACGAGTTGGTGGGCCATCTCCTTGACGTGCAAGGGACGCCCCGCATGATTTATCAAAGATCGCATTGCTTCGGGCAGCTTCATTCCTAAAAATTCCCGCTCTCCGATCATCTGCAACCCGGGTAAGGTGGGAGTTTGGGCCTCCAACTCAGCAATCCGCCTAAGGCAAAACTTAATGACGCCTTGAACCTCTGAAAGGTCGTTCATCAGCTTGCCTTCATCGGCCTTCGCGTCGTCCAACATAGTCCGATACTGTTCGATAGTAGTCATAACGCCTATAGTATATCACGGATTCTATGCTTGTCAAGGCAAATCCGCAACCTGCGATATCTCTTGTGAGTTTTACGTAGGCGCGGCGTAATCATTGGCTTGACAGGCTGGGTGGCCCACCTCTTCAGAGGTGGGGGACTCGAATTCGAGTTGCATCCGGTCCGTTCGACGGGGATCAGCCGTCTACCCGACGCAAGTTTACGGCGCTGTGGCGGGTGTTTAACGCTCCGAACCGTCGTTTTGACACGAAATTGCAGGGTTTCGCGGGGCGGTGCGACGGCTTGCAAACCGACAAGTAATCCGCTAAGATGCGCCTTCCGTCGCCGTGCGTCGCCCGGTCTGTCGGGGAGGTTTACATGATGGCCCGCCTTCGATTGCTTACCACACTTGCGATCATCGCCGGATTAACGTCTTCCAGCACACTCTTCGCCCAGTCGATCCTGTACGTGGACGATTCCGCCACCGGTGCGAACAACGGTTCGAGCTGGTGCGATGCGTATCGGTACTTGCAGGACGCTCTTGCCGCGGTGCGGGTTTCCGGCGGAGCGGTCACCGAAATCCGCGCAGCGCAGGGGACGTATAAGCCCGACCAGGGGGTGAACCAAACTCTCGGCGACCGCACAGCGAGCTTCGAGCTCGTGAACGGTGCATTACGCGGCGGATACGCTGGATGCGGCGCGCCGAACCCAAACGCTCGCGATATCGACCTCTACCAAAGCATCCTTACCGGCGATCTTAACGCCGATGATCAACCCGGCTTTGGTAATTCCTCAGAGAATTCCTACCAAGTCGTCAAGAACCAGCAATCTGTGGTTCTTGATGGTCTCATTATCGAGGGTGGCAATGCAAACGGTAATACTAGTGAAACGGTTCGAGGCGCGGGGCTTTGCACTCGGGGAGCAATTATCCTTGAGCATTGTTCATTCCGTCGAAACAGAATCCAAGCGACGGCGCTTTATTCCGCTCATGGTGCGGCCATATATAACGAGTTCGGCAAGGTCACAGCGCGCTCATGTAAATTCGAAAACAATCTTGGGGTTGGATTCGCTGGGGGGTATATTGGAGCCGTCGGCGGAGCAGTGTACGAGCTCGTACCATCTGATAGTTTTTACTCAGGATGTCTGTTTAGCAACAATAAGATCACCGGTTGGGGAGTAGGCGGAGGCTATTATAGCGAATCGACCGGTGGACTAGCTCGATTCCAAACTACCGCTTTCGTGGGTAACACTGTCGAAGGCCATGGTGGTGCATTTGGCGGAGTGAGCACACGTAACGAAATACACAATTCACTCTTTGCTGGCAACGTAGCTTCTCAGTCTGGTGGCGCTTTATGGTTTAATACAACAACGATCCAGATTGGGAGCACAGTCTTGGCAGGAAATCAAGCATTCTATGGCGGTGGCGCATTGTACGCCCAACAATCAGACGCTTCCCTCACGAACATTACACTTATTGGAAACCACGTCCAAAGCGGAGAGGGTGGCGGACTGTATGTTCAGCTCAGCGATTTTCATTTGGCAAACTGTATATTGCGGCGAAACACCGATGAGTACGGTGCCGCTGAAAACGCTCAGATTTATCTGGTCAACAACAGGACAGTGGTAGTAAGCCACACGGACATCGAAGGGTGGAGTGGCGCGCTCGGCGGTGTCGGCAACCACGGTATCGATCCGTTGTTCGTTGATGGACCATTTGGCGTATTGACGACAGACGCGACCTACGACCACCACGACGGTGAAACAACGCTCATTGACGTTCTGGCGTCGTGGCAACCGGGTGAGTGGGTCGGCAAGTTTCTGAATCCGGACACGTCGCAGTATTTGCAGAGCCTCATTGTGAGCAACACAGGCACCACGATCACGGTGCTGGGTGACTTCGCATCGCTCGGCGTTACTAGCGCGACGTACAAGATGAACGATTATCACCTGAGCGCCGGATCGCCCTGCATCGACGCGGGGGACAACTCGGCCGTACCGGCGGATACGCTCGATCTCGATAACGACGGGAACACGACGGAGCCAATTCCATTTGACCTCGACGGGAATCCGCGATTCAAGGACGACCCGACGAAGCCGGACACCGGAGTGGGCAACCCGCCCATTGTCGATATGGGAGCCTATGAGTATCAGCCTCCGTGCGAACTCGACACCGATTGCGATAACGGGCGCTTTTGTGATGGAACTGAAGTGTGTACCGCTGGCTTTTGCGGTCCGGGCTCCTCTCCTTGCGCTGGTCGAATGTGTGATGAGGTAATGAACGCGTGTGTGGACTGCCTGGACGACGCCGATTGTGATGACGGCGATCCGTGCAATGGGATGGAATCTTGTGACGCGACGGGGGCGTGCGTGCGGACGCTGTCTGTAGACTGCAATAGCAATGCAATCGAGGATTTCTGCGATATCAATGGCGGCGGCAGCTTTGACGCCAACGGAAACGGGATCCCGGATGAGTGTGACCCCGGCGCTTGCTGTCAACCCAATGGTCTTTGCGCCGTCGTACTTGAACAAGACTGCACGTCCGGCGTCTGGACGCTCGACGGCTCATGCAATCCGAACCCGTGTCCACAACCCGGTGCCTGTTGCGGAACGGATGGATCGTGCGGGACGACTTTGCTCGCCGATTGCGCCTCGTCGTTGTGGTTCGAGGGGACGACCTGCACTCCCAACCCCTGCCCTCAGCCGGGTTCATGCTGCCAACTCGACGGCAGTTGCAGCATTTCGCTCGAACAGGATTGTGGGTCGGGAACCTGGGTTGAAAGTGGTGTCTGCGACCCGAACCCGTGTGCCCAACCGGGGTCCTGCTGTGCGAGCGATGGGACGTGCACAGTTACAATGGAGAGTGAGTGCGCAATCGGAGCGTGGACCGAACGCGGGGAATGTAATCCAAACCCGTGTCCGCAACCGGGTGCGTGCTGTGACCACGATCCATTCGGCGCCTGCACGGACGGCGTCACCCTGGCGTCGTGCGACTGCCCGACCTGCGAGTGGGTGAAACTGGGTTCCTGTTCCGAATTGGATTGCCCGCACACCGCGATCCCGACGGTCTCTGAGTGGGGCCTGGTGGCGCTGACGCTCCTCCTCCTCACCGCCGCGAAGCTTCGCTTCGGTCTGCGTCCGCCTCTCCTTATCATTCGGAATTCGTAATTCGTAATTCTTCCGCGTGATCGCTCCGCGATCACCCTCCCACCGATCACCCGTCAAGTTATATCTGTAGATTGAGCGCCTCCGCGCCCGTTCCGCGCGCCGCGATCGGAGCCGCGACAGGAATGGAGCGGACAGTGCGAAAAAGCGCCCGTACGAAACGAACCCACCGCGAAATTGATAAATGACTGTGGGAATTGGAGTTATGAAAATGCGTGCCCGGCCGGAAAGCCAACGAATGCCAAACAAGTGCCGGCGGTCGCGGTTCGGATCAAGGGTCCGCGGGCTCGCGCCGCGCGGCTCAGATTGTCCGCTCCCTCATCCGCCTGCGGCGGACGGCTCGGATCAGTCGGCAATTAGCAATTGGAAATCGGCAATCCCCTCGTGCCTCCGCGCCTACAGCCTACAGTCTCCCGGCCCTCTTCCCTTCAGTTTCGGCGTTTCGGCGTTTCCGTGTTTCGGCGTTTCGGCGTTTCTGCGTTTTCACCGGTGCCACACAATGACACTACCCGAAAAAACTGTACTCGCAAAACGAAGCCATTTGACAGCCATGATTCACAAACCAAAGCAAAAGTGTTCCTGCTCGCAGCTCGGCTTACTCTACCTTCGCGCTCTTGAGGAAGGCGTCGATCTGTGCGGCCCATTTTTCCATCGACGGAGCCGGGCCGACGGCGACGACGAAGTGCGGACCTTGCGGATGGTCCACGATGGCGGCGATCATCCGTTGATTGGGCGTCGCCGTGTCTTTCATGGTCAGTTTGGCCGAACCGCTCATGTCCACCACCGTGAGTCGAACCGGACCCGCCTCCGTGGTCGTAATCTTGGCGTCGGCGCGCGTTAACGGTTTGCCATCGGGCTTGCTGACTTGCCCGAGCCAGCGGTCGATGTTCATGTCGTCCTTGTCCTTGCCCTTCATGTTGGGGTAGTGGGTGATGCGCACCATCCCGTCCCCGGCAAGCCGGTCTACCGGGCCGGCCGCGTCGAGCTTGGGGATGCGATAGATCGCCTTGGGCCCCATCGGAGTCGGCTCGACCTTCTCCTCGACCCACCCTTCCGGCACAGTCAGGGTCAAGCCGGTGAGTTTCAGAACGGGACCCTTGGCCGGCAGCGCGACGGGTTTCGCCGGTTCAGCGTCAGCCGACCGGCCCGTGAGCCGGGCGGCGAGGTGTTCGTACGGAAATGCCGGCGGCGTGGGTTGGGGCGTCTGCCCTTGCGCACTTTGTGAAAGCATGACGGCCAAAACCGTTCCCAAGATCAAAATACCGATACGCCGAGGTCCGCTCATCGTTGTCGCTCCAATTCGTTGACTTTGTGCTCGTCCCCCAGGTCAAAAAGACCTGGGCGTCCATCCGAGGAGACTACGGCCAAGCTGCGCTGGACCGTGCCACTCTGTTTCGCGCCGGTGATTGTAACGACGTTGAGCCTGCGCACCAAGTGGGTACGTCCTTTCCGCGCAGGCTCCCGGCACGCCGGTGCCAACTGATCCAAGCTGATCCCAAGACGCACAACGTCCCCGTGATCTTCATCACCGCCCTGAGCGAGGAGGCCGACGAGACCCGCGGCCTGGAGGTCGGCGCCATCGACTATATTTCCAAGCCCATCAGCGCCCCCATCGTCAAGGCCCGCGTACGCAATCACCTTCAACTGAAGCGCTACCGCGACATTCTCGAAAACCTCTCCACCCTGGACGGTCTGACGGGCATCGCCAACCGCCGGCGCCTCGATGAGTTCCTGGCACAGGAATGGCTCCGCGGTCGCCGCCAACAGAGCCCCTTGTCCGTGTGTCTGATGGACATCGACTTCTTCAAGCGCTTCAACAACCGCTACGGACACGCCGCCGGCGATGACTGCCTTCGCCGCGTCGCGTTGGCTTTGGTCGGCGTCGGCCGCCGGCCGGCTGACCTTGTCGCGCGGTACGGGGGCGAGGAGTTCGTTTGCGTGCTACCGGAGACGGACGCCGCCGGCGCCGCCCTGCTGGCGGAAAAGTTACGCGACGCGGTCATCGCGCTGGAAATCCCCCACGCAGACTCAACCGCCGCAGAACATGTCACAATAAGCGGTGGGGTCGCCACGGCGATTCCGACCGACGAGTCCTCCGCAGCACAGCTACTCGAAGCCGCCGATCAGATGCTTTACCAAGCCAAGAAAACCGGCCGAAATCGGATCCTGATGCCACTCCTAGAAACTGTGCACTGCTGACGCGACACAAGCAATTGCTGGAGCCCGGTTGCCCTCCGCTTACGTCTTGAATGCACGCGAAGGCGTTGCGGCGCGCCGAACCGCCGTCCGTAGCCCGCCGTCCGCTGGACTCGCGCGGTTGGCGCGCCGCCCTATTTATCGTCTAACCCGACACGGTGAATGGGTAGTATTCCCGCGTCGCTGCTCAAGAGCGTCACCTTTGGTTCAACGACGATGGGCAGCCCGGGGAGAAAGTTGAAGCGAGTCCGTTCAGTCCGCCACCGGCGGATTCCACGATTCACATCCTACTTGTTAGAGTTAACTGGCGTCATACCAGTAACTTAACTCGCAAAGAGGTTGTAAAATTGGGACGCTTCTGAATAATTCGGGGTACCGCTCAAGGTGGCTGGTTAAGCGGTTCGTTTCAGGTACAATTATGTGTTAAGCAGTACAGCTGGCTATTTCGGTTGAGTAGTACAACAAGCGGCTGTCCTGTAGTGTAAGTAGTTGGTAGATAATGGCTTACGCGGGCGTAATTCAGTGGTAGAATGCCAGCTTCCCAAGCTGGACGTCGCCGGTTCGAATCCGGTCGCCCGCTGTGATATAAGTACTTGGCCGAACGCAACTTAGCGTACCTGCCTGCGTCGGGCAGTGCGGCTTCTAACGCCGGAAAAAGTGGTATCTACCACTTTTGGTGCGAAGGAGCCCCCAAATGCCCGACCAAACGACCATCCGAATCCCGAAGTACCGCCTCCACCGACCGACCGGCCTTGGTGTCGTCCGTCTCAACGGACACGACGTCTACCTGGGCCTGCACGGAACTCCCGAAAGCCGACAGAAGTACGAGCGTGTCATCGCCGAGTGGCTGGCCAATGGACGAGTGCTTCCGCCTCGGCCTCCCGCGTCAGCGCCGACGAACGGCCTGGCCATGTGCGAGCTGATGCTTGCCTTCCTCGAACACGCGAAGCGCTACTACGTGAAGAACGGCAAATCCACGGGCGAGCATGAGAACGTCGGCGATGCCCTGCGGCCTGTGGCCGCTCTGTTTGACAAGACCCCCGTCGCGACGTTTGGCCCCCAATCGCTCAAGGCCGTGCGCGATTCGATGATCCGGTCCAACCTCGCCCGAACGGTGATCAACTGCCGGATCAATCGCATCCGGCGGATGGTCAAATGGGGCGTCGAGAATCAACTCGTTGAACCGGCCGTGCTCCAAGCGCTTCAAGCCGTCTCGCCACTGAAAAGAGGGCGATGTGATGCGAAAGAAACTGCGCCGGTTGAACCCGTAGCTGACGAACGAGTCGACGCGGTCCTTCTCTTCGTGCCGCGCCAGATTGCGGCCATGATCCAGGTCCAGCGGTTGACGGGCATGCGACCCGGAGAGGTGTTGGCGATGCGTCTTTGCGAAATCGATCGAAGCGGGGACACCTGGTGCTACAGCCCGTCGTCACACAAGACGGAGCACCATGGCAAGGCAAGAGTCGTGTTCCTTGGGCCGCGAGCACAAGTCGTGTTGCGGCCGTTCATGAACGGTGATCCCGAGGCGTACCTTTTCAACCCGAGGGACGCCGTTGAGGAGCATCACCGCGCGCGCCGGTTGAACCGGAAAACGCCGATGACACCAAGTCAAGGCGGCCGGAGGCGGAAGATCGCGCCAGCACGAGTCCCCGGCGCACGTTACACACGCCGGAGCTACGCCGTTGCGATCGCCCGAGCCTGCGATCGTGCCTTCCTGCCGTCGGCGCACCTGAGCGATGACGACCGGAAGCAGTGGAAGAAGGAACATCGGTGGACGCCGAACCAGTTGAGGCATACAGCTGCGACTGTTCTACGACGTGCTTTCGGCATCGAGGCAGCTCGCGTCGTACTCGGCCACACCTCGTCCGTAGTTACGGAAATATACGCTGCGCTCGATCAGAGCAAAGCTGCTGACATCATGTCCAAGGTCGGCTAGGCTCATTGGATGCGGTACCGGCATCCCTGATGCCGTGCGGCCTCCATCGGGCTCGTACCTGGGTCCGATGGAGGCTGAACCGCTTCCGGCACGCTCCGACACTTGCGGATCGCTGGCAAACGAATCCCAGCGGCGCAGGCCGGAATTCGATCCTGCCCGGCCGAGGGTGTCGAGGCAGTGGGAACAGGACCCCCGCCCCGTCGACACCAAAGAGAATGCCGAGCGGGCGCGGGCAGGGATGCGTATCCAAGCTGGGAACACCTCGGCTGCGCGGCACCCGATTCCTGCGGATGATGGTCACCGTGGCGTCCGCACGATTGCACGGAAGGACCGACCGATGAAGCACCGGTCATTCCGAGTTTCGGCTTTCCCAGCTGTGCTGACGCAGATCCTGGATTTCGGACCGAAGTCGTTTGACGCGTAGATACCAGCGCGCGAACCCGAATTCGTCATCATTGAGGTCGTCGATTATATAGGCTTCATCCTGGAATCGAGCCCGAATCGAGTCCATTCGCTCCGGAGCCAGACGCGCCGAGACCTGTCCAACATGATCACGGCGTCGCGAACTTGTTCTTCCAGCTTATCAGCCTTGAACCGGGCCTTGTCGAATGGGCCGTGCAGCCGCTCGAAGTCCACGGTGCCGAATGCTCCCCAGTTCAGATGGCCGTCTTCGTCGATCTCGGGACGGATGCCGCCGTCAGCGCTCTTGACCGGCAGCGACAGAATGGGCCCCCAATCTGCGATGAACGCCTGCCGCTCGAGTTCCGCAGGATCGGCAAGCTCCTCATCCGGAAGACCAGGTACGCCGCCATAGCTTTGGTCGCGCTCCAGGGGCACAATCGGGACCCTATCCCCGTAGTCAAACAGATCGTCCATGTCGGGATTCATTTTCGATGCCTCCTGGTAACAACCGTCGTTGGATCGGTTCGACCCAGTTCTGATGGACCGATCCATTTCGCTTCCCCCGCTAAGAGCCGTCTTCTACCGACCTGCGCACAATCAGTTCCGTTCGACACCACCAAACCTCGTTGGCCGCGCGCGGGGCTTATCGAATTCGTACTTACTGGGCATATCGACGATACGCAGACGCGTAGGGTCGCCCCAAAGATCTCCAGGGACTTCCTCGTATCCAACAATAGCGCCGCCGATCTCACCGAGCTCGCCCGGCAGGAATCTCTCGCCGCCGTTGATCACTCGGTCAGCGTGATTATTAAGG
>JAGVHG010000158.1 GCA_020056715.1 Phycisphaerae bacterium
CCGCTGGTGAAGTTCAATCGCATCCTGGAGACAATCCTCGCGTACTGGCCTTTGACCTACCGAGCGTGGCTCACGGCAACGCCGTTGTGGCTGGCGCATCGGCTGCGCATCGGACGGGAAATCCAGGAGAAACTGGGGACCGACAAGGAAATCCTGTACTGCCAGCACCATCTCTCCCACGCTGCCAGTGCCTTCCTTGTGTCACCGTTCGCGGAAGCGGCGATCATCACCGCCGACGGCGTAGGCGAGTGGACGACCACAAGCTGGGGCGTCGGTCGCGATACGGCGATCGAAATGCGAAAGGAACTGCGATTTCCGCACTCCGTGGGATTGCTATTCAGCGCCATCACGGCTTACCTGGGCTTTCGCGTCAACGACGCGGAATGGAAAGTCATGGGGCTGGCGCCGTACGGTCAACCGCGATACGTCGATCAATTCCGTAAAGTTGTGGATATCAAGGACGACGGCAGCATTCGTCTCGACCTTCGATACTTCGCACATGGATACTCCACGACGAGGACTTTCACTCGGCGCTGGGAGGAACTCTTCGGCCAGCCCCAGCGCGATCCGGAAGGCCCGCTCACCGACTTCCATCGTGACATAGCCCACAGCGGGCAGAAGATCGTCGAAGAGATCATGGTCAAGATGGCGACGTACGTACGGCGGGAGACGGGATCGAGCAATCTGTGTATCGCGGGCGGCGTGGGACTGAACTGCGTCGCAAACTGGCGGATTCTGCAGGAATCGGGGTTCAAAAACATCTTCATCCAACCCGCGGCTGGTGACTCCGGCGGGGCGCTGGGGACGGCATTCTACATTTACAACACGGTCCTGGGCAACCTGCGGACGTTTCGGATGGACCACGCGATGTGGGGGCCGGGATACCGCGACGAGGAGATTCTCGCGGCCCTCGACCAAGCTGAGGCCGTGTATGAGTCGGTCGATGATGAGCAGAAACTACTTGACCGCACCGCCGCGATGATCGCTGAAGGCAAAGTCGTCGCGTGGTTTCAGGGCCGGTTGGAGTTTGGGCCGCGGGCACTCGGCGCGAGGTCGCTGCTCGCCGATCCGCGCAACGCGAAAATGAAGGACGTCATCAACGCCAAGGTGAAGTTCCGCGAGGCCTTTCGACCTTTCGCCCCGGCGGTGCTGAAAGAACATGCCCATGAGTACTTCGAGATGCCCGCGGGGATGGATATGCCCTTTATGCTCCTGGTTCCGAAGGTGCGAGAAGCGAAGCGGGCGATCATCCCGGCCGTGACTCACGAGGACGGCACGGGTCGGGTCCAAACCGTTACCGAAGAGCACAACGGTCGCTTCTATCGACTCATCCGGGCGTTCGGGCGGCTGACGGGCGTGCCGGTGGTGATCAACACGTCGTTCAACGTTCGTGGCGAGCCGATTGTCTGTACGCCCCAGGATGCCTACCATACGTTCGTGAACACGGGGATCGACGCGTTGGTGATCGGCAACGCCATCGTGACCCAGAAGCCAACGCTGGTGGATTTTGAGGCCGGAATGCGCCGCAGCGTCGAGTTGGAAGCGGGGCTGCGAACGGCGGAGAGCGTGACGGTTCGGTAGTGTCGCGAAGTTGGTTATGGCGAAACAATCCATCATCAAAGAGTTCTTTCTCTTCATCAAGCAAGAGAAGAAGTGGTGGCTTGTGCCGCTGATTACAGTGCTTCTTCTGGTCGGAGCGCTGATCGTTTTCGCAGGTTCGTCTCCCTTGGCGCCGTTCATCTATCCGCTTTTTTGACAGTTGCGAGCACGTTCGCGCGAATCCGTCGAGTCGTTGCATATTATCGCTGGAAGGGTCGATAATATGGCGGCGAGTAGGGGCGTGCGGAGGTAAACCATGAACATCAGCGTGGTGGGGACGGGATACGTCGGGCTGGTGGCGGGGGCGTGCTTCGCGGACAGCGGACATCGCGTCATTTGCGTCGACTGCGATGAACGCAAGATTCGCAAACTGTGCGACAACGAAATCCCCATTTACGAGCCGGGTCTTACTGAGATCGTGGTGCGGAATCAGAAGACCGGACGGTTGACCTTCACCGCCGACCTCGCTTCCGCGGTGCAACGAAGCCGGATCGTCTTCATCGCGGTGGGAACGCCGCAGGCGGACGACGGGACCGTGGACTTGTCGGCCATTCTCGACATCGCCCAAGCCATCGGCCGCGTGATGGACGGATATCGGGTCGTGGTCATGAAAAGCACGGTACCGGTCGGCACGCACAAGAGAGTGTCGGAGACGATCCGGGCGCAGACGGACCACCCCTTCGATTACGTCAGCAACCCGGAGTTTCTCAAAGAAGGAGCGGCGGTGGAGGATTTTACGCGGCCCGACCGCGTCGTGATCGGGGCGACGAACCCGGCAGTGGTGGAGATCATGCGCGAGCTGTACGCTTCGTTCATGCGCCGCGACGAGCGTATTCTCATCATGGACCCGGCGAGTGCGGAGATGACCAAGTACGCGTCGAACGCGATGCTGGCGACGCGCATCTCCTTCATGAACGAGATCGCCGGTTTGTGCGAGCGGTTGGGGGCGGACATTGAAAGCGTGCGCCGCGGGATCGGCTCGGACGCGCGGATCGGGAGTGCGTTTTTGTTCGCCGGCGTCGGATACGGCGGATCGTGCTTTCCAAAGGACATCAGCGCGTTGGTGTCGATGGGCCGGTCGGTCGATCACCCGATGAGTCTGATTTCTGCGGCGCAGGAGGTGAACGCGCGTCAACGCCGCCTGTTCGCCCGGCGGGTGATCGATTTCTTCGGGGAGTCGTGCAACAAGACGACGCTCGCCGTTTGGGGATTGGCCTTCAAGTCCTGGACGGACGACGTCCGCGAGTCGCCGGCCATCGCCGCGATCCGGATGTTTCTCGAATGCGGGATGCGGATTCGGGCTTACGATCCGGAGGCGATGGCGACGGCGCGGGTCGAGCTTGGGGAAGCAGTCACGATGTGCGAGGACGAGTATCAGGCCCTCGACGGGGCAGATGCACTGGTCGTCTTCACCGATTGGCCTCAGTTTCGCACCCCGGACTTTGAAATCATCACGGCCAAGCTGCGGAGCAAGGTCCTGTTCGACGGTCGTAACCTGTACGATCCGCGATCCTTGGCCAAAAAGGGATTCCAGTATTTTTGCATTGGTCGACCGGCCATTCAGCCGCAACGCCCTTGAGCGTTGCGGCGAGGATTTAGCCCTACGGGGAGCCGTAGGAGGTGAGTCGTCGAGACCGGACCGATAGACGCGCAAGAGAAGGGTTGCCCCCCTGCCATTGGTGGTTTGACGTTCCGCGCCAATTTCCGCTGGACGCTGACCGGCAACGTGGTTAACGGCGCCTGCCAATGGGGCATGATCTCCGCCCTCGCCTGGCTGGGTACACCCCGGGCGTTGGGCCAGTTCGTGCTCGGTCTTTCCATCGCCGCGCCAGTGATCTCCTTCACTATGTTGCAGCTTCGCGCCGTACAGGTCACGGATGTACGCGGCGAGTTTTCCTTCGGCGACTATCTAGGGACACGGATTCTCTGGACCCTCGTCGCTTTGGCGGCCATCGTCGTCGCCGCACTGTGGTTGACCGAGGACGCGACGACGTTTTGGGTCGTCATGCTTGTCGGCCTGATGAAGTGCGTCGACAGCCTGGCCGACATCGTCCGCGGACTGTTCCAGGGCCTCGAACGGATGGACCTGGCGGCCGTCAGCCTGATGATGAAAGGCGTGGTATCGCTTGCCGCGTTGGCAGTCACGTTGTGGCTGACGCACAGCATCGTGCTGGCCTCGTCGGCGATGGTGATCGCTTGGACCGCGTCGTTCGTAGTCAACGATCTGCACTGTGCGCGGCGGCTCCGTACGGAGACGATTGGGGCTAAAGCCGCGGTCCGTGAGCTTCGCCCTCGCTTTCGTAGGTCCGCCATCGTGAGGCTCACTTCGATCTCCATACCGCTGGGCGTCGTGATGGCTCTCATCAGTTTGCAGACCAACATCCCGCGTTACTTCCTTCAAATCTACGCGGGCGAGGAAGCAGTGGGTTTTTTCGGGGCGCTCGTCTATCCGATGACGGCCGGAATTGTCGTCACGACGGCCCTCGGACAGTCGGCTTGCACGCGATTGGCGCGATCCTTCGCGGAGGACCTGCCCGAGTTCCAGCGGCTTCTGGGTAGATTCACCGCCTTTTCCGCAGCGCTAGGATTTGTCCTCGTCGTAGGAACCTACGTTTTCGGTCGACCGTTGCTTCGGGTGATGTACGGTCCGTCTTTTGCCGATTACTATTCCGAGTTCGTAGTCGTCGGCCTCGCCTGTGGAATTCAATTGGTGGGCAGTTGTTGGGGTTACGGCATGACGGCGGCTCGATTCTTTCGGACGCAGGTCGCTATTACGGTAGGCTCTTGCATCGCCACTACGGTAGCGGCACTCGTGCTCGTCCCGCGCTTTGGTATCATGGGTGCAGCGGAGGCGGTCCTGGCGACATCGCTGGTCATGGCGGTTGGATTCGCGCTGGCAATGTCTATGGCCGTGCGGTCGCGGCGGGTCGCTACGCAGGTATAGGCGGGGCTTAAGAGTGCCCCAAGCGGATTCGTCCAATGTGACGTTACGGTTGAGCTTGCCCGCCGGTGGCGGGTGGGGGACGCACAAGCCTCATTGGACGGACCACATGTTGGCACAATCTCCAATCCAGCCATCCGCAGCAACCCGCGGGACGGCGCCCGCGGCGACGGAACGACCCCTACGCGCATTGCACTTGCTTGCGACATTGAATCTCGGCGGAATTGAGACCTGGCTGATCGAGGTGATGCGGCATGCGTCCCGCGATGACCTGACTATTGATGTCTGCACGACGCGGGACGTTCACGGAGTCTACGACGAAGAGTTTATTGCTCTGGGCGGCGTGATCCATCGCTGTCCACTCCAGCGGAACCCCTGGGACTTTGGGCGGCGACTTGAGCAACTGCTGCGCACACACCGATACGACGTGGTCCACAGCCACCTCGCGTTCTTTAGCGGATTCGTCCTGCGTTCCGCGGCTCGCGCCGGAGTCCCCATCCGAGTTGCACATAACCACATGACCGGAGACCTCGTCGAAGCGCCGGGTGTTTTGCGTCCGTTGTACAGGTATTGGATGCGCCGATGGATCGACAAATACTGTACCCTCTTCGTGGCCGTTACCAGTGCCAGCCTTCAGAGCTTTCGGGGACCCGGCTGGGAAGCCGATTCCAGAAACCGGGTTATCTACTGCGGAATCTCGCTTGAGAGGTTCAGGCAGGTTGGCGACCGTGCCGCGGTTCGGGCCGAACTGGGGATTCCCCGGGACGCGCGACTGATCCTCAACGTCGGTCGCTACATCCCTTCCAAACGCCAGGCGCTGCTCGTCGATGTCGCGGCACAAATCGCGGCTCGGCGGCACGATGTCTACTTAGTGCTCATCGGTGCGGGCGCACTCCGCGACGAGGTCGAACAGCTCGCAAAGTCCAGGGGATTGTCCGACATCTTCAGATTCGTCCCCGCACAACCCGGCATCGACCGCTTTTGGCTTGCCGCCGACACCTTCGCTTTTCCCTCCGTCAGCGAGGGGTTGCCCATAGTGATTATTGAGGCCACCGCTGCCGGTCTGCCCATAGTGGCGTACGACATTCCCGGCGTGCGCGAGGCGGCTGCGGCCTCCTCTTCGGCGACGCTGTTGCCTTTGGATGCGACGATTGAAGATTGGACGAGTGCTATCTTCAATGCCCTGGATCGTCTGCCGTTGTCCTACGTAGATCGCAAGGAGATGTTGGACCGTTTTCCGCTTAGCATTGAGGCATCGATCCGATCGCTCAAACGTCTTTACGGGCTTAGTAGCTCAACAAGCAAGGAGAGCAGCTTATGACCAGTTCCCACCCTGCCCGGCTGGCAATGAATGGAGCAGTGCTTGCGGTGCTGCTATGGCCGTCAGGCGCGCCGGCCCAGGACAACAAGAATAGTGCTTTAGAGAAAATATCTCTTGGAACGAGAGGTACCTCAACGACGTTCATGAAACGCCTCGAAATCATGTACGACGATGCTTTCTCCCTCGACAGGCCGGCCCTGCCCCCGCAGGAAGCTATCAAGAATCTGTCCCGGTACGACGCCATCTGGGCGGCTAATTTTCTCCCCTTATACAACCGTTCCGCGTGGAACTTCCTTCGTCGCACACACCCCAGCTTACTAACACTCTGGTATGTCACCGCCGCCTCCACCCGGACACCCAACGATTTTCACTGGTTTGATTACACTTACATTGAGCGAAACCATCCCGAGTGGTTTATCGTAAAGGAAAAAGGCGCCGATCCTCGGGACCCGGATAACCGCATACGCTGGTCCATCCATACCACCATTCCTACAGACCATGACCGCTTCTACGTCGATGTAGCGAACACCGAATTCCAGCGATGGGCGGCGGCATGGATTCTTGCGCGAGTGTCCGGTCAGCATGACGGCAACACGCCCAAGCCTTTTCGTAGCGAGCCGCTCGACTTCCCCTATCACGGCTGCGCTATGGACGGCGTCGACCTCGGCGACTTGCAATCGGCGATCATTTCCAAGCACCATCCCAACTGGCAATACGCCGGGCGGAGTGCCGAATGGAACTCCGGCTTCTGCCAATATCTGGCTACCGTGAAAGCCAAACTCAACGAGAAGGGCTTCATCCTAATTGTCAACCACAATCTTCCGAACCTTACTGATGCGGACACGACATCGTGGGACTGCCTTTACCGGAGTGTCGATGGATGTGTGAGCGAGCAACCCATGAGCTGGATGAACCGGCCCTACACCGACAGCGCTTTTGCGGATAGCCTGCAAAGGCATGAACGTACACTCGACCAGGGCCTCATCGACTGGTGGGTGGTGTATCCTTCCGCCGCCGACATAACGGACAGCAGATTTTTTCTCTACAATTACTGCTCGTGGTTGCTGGTCAAAAAGCCGGGGAGAAGCTTCTTCTACGCCACACGCGGCAGTCCCGATGAGTCGAATCCAGCCACCCCCCAATATAAGGAGTATGAACTCCCGATCGGAGCGCCTCAATCTCGACGGTACATGCAAGGACAATGCTGGGTGCGCGAATATGAAAACGCGACGATTGTCGTTAATCCCACGCAGACCCCGCAAAGTATCCTGGTGAACGGAACCGTAGTGGAGCTTCCGGCCACTGGCGGCCGGATCGCAGTCAAATCCGATGGTCCGAAAGGCGACCGGTGACCTGCGACAAACCCAGCTCACGCCCTGTCAGAGTCCTCCGCAGGCCAAAGGCATGATTCTATTCCTTGAAATCCTTGTTGTCGTCATTCTGCTGACGATTGCAGTGCGCTCGGCAACGCGCGCCTTCAGCCGGCGCTATGTCAGCAGTGCCGATCTGATATGCTCGGTTCTTTTCATCTTCTACGGACTTCCCCTTGTTTACGACTGGATCCTTCCTGCCTACTCTCTCCCCTGGTTTGCCGAAGCGGCAACCAGTCCCCGCGTGGCAGTTGGGTATTGTGTTGTAATTCTGGCTGCCGTATCCCTAATCAAACTCGGCGCGTACCAACGACGGTGGCGGCCACCTGGCCGCCCCGCATCGGGAGATACACCCCTTCCACGCGAGCACCCTACGGCTCTGGTGCCACTCGTTATTATTGGCGCCTGGGCTGTGTTGTTCCTACCGCTGCTGGCCGTATTGGTCTCTGGGACGGCCGAGACCTTCCTTACCTATGGAGGCGTCGCCCAGCTCAAACCCTCAACTTCCGCCGTTGAAAATCTTACGATTGGGACCGTGCACATGATCTGCCTCGTCGCGGTCATGGGTTTCTTCCTGATTGACTGGCTGCGTGTTCGCCAGACCCGGTCGGGAGTGGATCCCGTCCGTTGGGTGGCGTTTGCTTTCGCCGTTATTGCCGTCTACATCCACGGAAAGCGCGCACTGGCGTTTGCCCTTGTCATGGTCGTCATCATGGTCCGATTTCTCGAGGGAAGACTACGCCTACGCACGTGTGTGATGCTCGGAGCCGTGCTTATTGTAGGCAGCTACACTTACCTTGGCCAGGTGAAAGGAAGTGAAGTCTCGCCTTTCGAATTCGTGCGCGGCGACTTAGCCCGCGATTACACGCTGCGCCATGTACTTTATCGCAGTGACTGGACCCAGAGCCCTATTGTTCCTTATCGTGGTGCCTCCTATGTCTTCTTTGTGACCGCGTATGTTCCCCGCGCGCTCTGGCCCGCGAAGCCATGGACCGCGCCAGTCTATCTGACCAATGATGTGTTCCATCGGACTGAGGGCAAGCACTTGAGTTGGGGATTCGGCCTTGGCTTCATCGAAGAGTTAATTATGAACTTCGGTTACCTGGGCATCTTGGGCTGCTTCTTGATTGGCAGGCTTTGCGCATGGGTGGATAGGCGGATTTACGGTAGGTCGAGCTTCTATGGGGTTCTTTGGATTCCAATGGTCTTCAGTTGTGCATTTGCATCCAGTGTTGTTCTCGGCCTTGTCATCGTTGTGGTTGTACCGGCGCTCTTGCTCCGTCCTGTTTTCGCGCGGCGCACCGCTTACGCGACGATTACAGCTTCTTCGTCAATGCGCGCTCCGCTGCGCCGCGCCCTAAATCGGCAGCGCTTTCGCTAAACCGTGCCCCTGCTGCCAAGCCTCCGTCGCATCGCGGATGACACGGTAGAAAGCGCAACGCTGCGGCTGAAGCACGCTGAAATGAAACCTGCGAGCTTTGTCGAGATTCTCCTCGGATAGTCGGGCGAGACGCTGCGGATCGGTCAAGACCTCGTGCAGCTTACCGGCTAACGCTGATTTGTCGCCGGGTGGCACAAGTTCATCCGCAGAGAGCAGCTCCGGGATGCCGCCCACTTTGCTTCCTACGCACGGCAGCGCCCGGGCCATCGCTTCTACGAGGGCCCAAGGCAATCCCTCGGTGCGTGACGGGAGCACAAAGAGGTCGCAGGCGTCTAATTCGGCGCGCACCGCGGCGCCGGTCGTCAGTTTCCCTACGAAGCGAACTTGCCGCGCCACACCGCGTGCGCGGGCGAGTTCCTCGAGCTGGGCGCGGTACCGGCCGTCTCCGACGATGCTGATGCGAAGCTGAAGCCCATTTGCCGCGCAGATAGCCGTAGCCTCAATCAAAACGTCCGGTCCCTTATAAAGTTGTTCCAGCGAGCCAACCAAAAGAACATTCCACGTTTCCGATCCGGCCTTGGGCGGACGAGGACGATCCACGAAGGCCTCATCGCCAAGGTCGATTCCCGAACAGCCGGTCGAAAAGACGTGGGCCGCGGGCGGGTAGTGCTGCTGCAACGTACTGGCGGTCACGTATGCCGCGGCGCAGGCCCTTGCGCATTGCCGGCGTAGGAGGCGGGGCGCCCACCATCGCAAAAACGGTCGCAGGCGCGAAGGAACACCCCCGGGCTTGAAGACTTCTTGAGGATCGCCGAGGACTTCAACGGCGAATGGTCTGCCTGCGGAGCGCAGCTCCTTCTCCACGAGTGTGCCGATTGTGCCGGGTACGCGAAGAATGACCGCGGCGGGCTGGAAAATGGCCTCATGGACGCAGCGGCGCAAAGCCAGGTAGCGCCGCGCGAATTGCCACGGCCCGATGTAGTAGGGGAGGGACGCGATCGTCACAGCCGGACCGTCCGCTCGCAACACCGCCGGCGGCGGCGATGGAACCTCGCGCACGCGGGCAACGACGCGAACCTCGTCGAACACGTCAAGATAGCGTTGACAGAATGAATAGTTGACCCAATCGGACGACCAGATACAGCCGTCGGGTGTACGGCTGAGGCGTGATTCCGTGGCGACGAGTACCTTCATACGGTTCCTCGGCGGCGCTCAACCGCGCGTTTTACCATGCCTTGACACGAGCCGTCGGCTACTTTATAGCGCGTACATGCCGAGCGAGCAATCCCCGAATACCGGCGGAAATGCCGCGTCAACGGGGGCGTGCGATTCCCACGGGCCTCGCCGGATCCGTCTTTGCATCATAGCTACCATCGGCAAATCGGTTCAAATTCTGTACGCGGGACGACTGGAATACTTCATGGCCAACGGGTTCGAGGTGACGGTAGTCTGCGCGTCGTCGGAATTGGATGATGCCATCCGCGCCCGCGGCGTCCGACTGTTCACGGTCCCATTCACCCGTGCGATCACGCCCCTGCAGGACCTGCGAGCGATTGTTCGACTGTATCGATTCCTTCGGCGAGAGCATTTCGACTTAGTCGAGGTGTCCACGCCCAAGGCCGCGTTGCTGGGCTCGATGGCTGCACGCTTGGCGCGATCGCGGCCGATTGTGCACGTGTTGCACGGGCTTGCGTATCAGGGGAAACGCGGCCTGCTCGGCTGGATCCTACGCGCATCAACGCGTATCCCGTGTACACTGAGCGACGTGACTCTATCCGTATCGCCCTCGGTCCGCGATGAGGCCTGTAAGGACGGGATCGCGGCCCGGGCGCGCATTTGTGTTCTAGCGGAAGGAAGTGCCAACGGCGTGGACTTGGGGCGATTCTCTCCGCGACAACGCGCCTTGGGCGCTGAAGTGCGCCACGAGTACGGCATCGCATCGGACTCCGTGGTAATCGGCTTCGTGGGACGGATGACTCGCGATAAAGGAATCGACCAGTTGGCCGAGGTTTGTCATGCACTTTCTACGGACTTTCCCAACGTAGTACTGCTGGTGGTGGGGGACTATGAACATCGAGATCGACCCGCGGACTCCACCGTCGATTTCCTTTCGACGAGTGCAAGCGTGCGACATGTAGGCTGGCAGGCGGACGTGGTTTCGTTCATGGCCGCCATGGACGTGCTCGTGCTGCCCACCTACCGCGAGGGGTTTCCGACGGTGCTGCTGGAAGCGGCGGCCCTAGGAATCCCCACGGTGACGACCGATGCCACGGGAGCGTGCGACGCCAGCGTCGATGGCAAAACCGGTCTGCAAGTACCGATTGGAGACGTGAATTCGTTGAGGGAAGCGTTGGCCCGGCTGGTCCGCGACGCCTCGTTGCGGGAGGCGATGGGATTCGCCGGCCGGAAATGGGTATGTGAGCATTTCGATCAGAGGGATGTGTGGCGGCGCTATGTTGAGGAATATCGTGCAGTTGTTTCCGATGGGACGGCGCCTATTCGGCGCAGGGACCGGAACCGCACGTAATGAAGGATGAGAATGGCTCTGACTGAGTAGAGAACTCGGCCTTCATGCCGATACTCGACGTAGTTCAAGAGCGATGAAGTCTGGATGGCCCACCTCTTCAGGCGTGGGAGACTAGAATTCGGGAGTGGTTCGGTTCTCCCTGGGCAAAAGCGTGGGCCACGCGACGTCCCCGTTGAAGATCGAATGTGCGGCATTGCGGGAATCTGGGGGAACGCAACCGAGCATCGCCTTCGGGCGATGGCGGACCGGCTGCGCCATCGCGGACCGGATGATGAGAACTTCTGGCGAAGTCCCGGAGCCGACGTCGGATTCGCGTTCCGTCGGCTATCGATCATCGATCTCGAAGGCGGACGGCAACCCATCGCCAACGAGGATGGCCGCGTGGTCACCATCTTCAACGGCGAGATCTACAACTATCGTGAACTGCGCGACGAGTTAATCGCCCGCGGGCATCGCTTCGCCACCCAAAGCGACACGGAAGTCATCGTCCATTTGTACGAGGATCACGGCGCCGACTTCGTCACGAAGCTCCGGGGCATGTTCGCTATCGCCCTCTGGGACGAGGCGGAACGGCGGCTTATTCTGGCTCGTGATCGGGTAGGCAAGAAGCCCCTCTACTACAGCGAAGCCGGTGACGAGTTCGTGTTCGCCTCGGAACTCAAGGGCGTGCTCGCCGCCTCGCCGCACCTCGCGGGGCTGAGCGACCAGGCCATCGCGGACTACCTGACCTACGGCGTAGTCCCCGCGCCGCAAACGGTCTATCGAGACGTGCGTTCCGCCGAGCCGGGAGAGCTTTTGATCGTCCGCGGGCGCAGCGTCACGTCGCGCAAAAGATATTGGCATCTCGAAATGCTGCCGAAGACAAGCCTCAAACGCGAGGAGGCTATCGAGCGGATCGACCGCGTACTCCGCGAATCCGTTCGACTGCGCTTGCGGTCCGACGTGCCTGTTGGGTCTTTTCTATCCGGCGGGATCGACAGCGGGATCGTGACGGCGATGGCCGCCGAGGAACAGGGCGCCCCACTGACCACCATCACGATCGGCTTCGAGGACGCGGCGTTCGACGAGCGTCCACTGGCCAGGCTCGTCGCCCAACGCTACGGCACGCACCATCACGAGGTCGTCGTCCGTCCCGACGTAGTCGCCGACCTGCCGCGGATCGTGGCGGCATACGATCAACCCTTCGGCGATTCGTCATCGATCCCGACCTTCTATGTTGCCAAGGCCGCCCGTGAGCTCGTCAAAGTCGTCCTCAACGGTGACGGCGGCGACGAACTCTTCGCGGGGTATCGCCGCCACGTCGCCGCTTTTATCAATCGCTTGCTTTGTTGGGCGGACGGCCCGGTGAGCCGGCCAATGTGGAGACTGGCTCATCGGCTCCTCCCGCGCCCGCGAAGTTTTCGATCGCCTTACGCGTTCGGGCACCGCCTGGTCCGCGGTCTGGCGCTCGATCCGGTCCTTCGCTACTTCGCATGGGCGCAGGACGTGTTCGACGCCGCTGGGCTGCTCGCTTTACGGAAACCGGGCGCAACCGGCGATCGGGGCCGGTGCTTCGACGCCCTCGAACCGAGCGACCGCTTCGTGACCGAGACGATGGCGGCTCTGACCGCCTGCGGCCCCGTCGATCGTATGCTCGCCACGGATTTCGCGACGATCCTGCCGAACGATCTTCTGGTGAAGATGGACATCGCCACGATGGCCAACGGCCTCGAGGCCAGATCGCCGTTGCTTGATCACGTGCTGATCGAGACTGTCGCGCGATTCCCCGAAGGCCTGAAGCTCAGCGGCTTCACGACCAAGCCGCTCCTGCGAGAATTAGGCAAGCGGTATCTGCCGGCGCGTCTGCGGACCACGCCGAAACGCGGCTTCGAGGTGCCGCTGGTCCGTTGGCTCCAGGGCGAGCTACGCGACTTGGCGACAGATGTGATCCTCTCCCGCGACGGATTGCTCGCGGAGCGATTCGATCGGGGGGCCTTGCAGCGACTGCTCGGAAACTCCGAGGGCCTGGAACCGGCCCGCTGGAGTCGGCGGGTGTGGATGCTCCTGGTGCTGGGAATCTGGGATCGCGTGGTTCTCCGAAAAAAGGGGTCGGGAGTCATTTAGACCCTTAGAGCACCACCCATCGCCCAACCCACCAATAAATGACTCCCGACCCCTTTTTCTCCGCTTTGAGGCCTGAAGTCACGGCCCCAAAGGCTTGGCCGCATTCGAGGTAGGTGGTACAGTGCGGTTATAGGCCGTCGTCGTCTCCCCGTGTTCGGATCTGCCAAGACACAAAGCCGGGACCTGGCCCCACGACGCCTAGCGAAAGGGAGGCGCTACCTCGTGTCCGTAGGCCCAAACGTCACCCCCGTCGAGCAGCGACGCCAACTGCTCGATTTCGCACGCCAAACGGCGCGACGTATCCTGGGGAACACGACGACTGATCCGACCCCGGTCACGCCGCAAATCAAAGGTCGATTCGGCGGGGTGTTTGTGACTTTTTGGTCGGGTCGGGCCCTTCGCGGCTGCGTCGGCACGTTCGCACCCACCACCGACCTTGCCGCAACGATCGCGGAGGTGACCCGGTCGTCGCTCGCGGACGCTCGGTTCGTGAGCGATCCAATCACCGCCGCCGAACTGCCGGACCTCGATATTGAGATTTCCATCCTTACCGATCCGCAACCGACGCACGATCCGTTGTCGCTCATACCCGGCACGCACGGCATCATCGTACGCCGCGGTGGACGTTCGGGTTGTTTTCTTCCACACACGGCGTTGGAGCGGGGTTGGTCGGCGGTGCAATTTCTATCCAACTGTTGCACGATGAAGGCGGGGTTGGACGCCGCGGCCTGGGGCGACCCCCAGACGCAAGTTTTGTTATTCACCGCCGATTCGTTTCGTGAATCGGAGTTCGCCTAACCTTACCGGTCCGCGCGGCAAAGAACCGCCCCATCCGCCGCCGTTCAATGGTCAAATGTCACAGGCGTGTTTCAGCTTAGGCTTTCTGCCTGGACAGCCTTGCGATTTCATCCTCTCCACAAACCTCTCCTCGGCGGGAGAAAGAAAATGCCCCTGCGGCGAAAAATTCTTAACAAAGGGGGGTGACAAGCCCTTGCAGGCCGTGTATACTACAGGCGGTTCTACGGGATTGAACCCCTGTTGCAGTCTGCCCCGTCGCTTTATATGCTCTGTTTGTGATCCTGTTTGGCAGGCTTCGCGAGGCCAGTTACTTCCAGGTCGAGTAGCCACGGATGGCGACGCTGGGTGCTTCCGAGAGAACGTAGAGGCGGGCGGCGTTGCTTGGGGGTCTGATCGAACTTTGTTCGACGCCCCGCTAAGCGCCGGTTGGGGCAATCCTGGGACTAGCTGCGAGCGGTACAAGCCGCGGCTGGAAAAAATTGTCACGAGTCCGCAGCAAGCGCATCAAGCCGATCATCGGGTTGGTCGGCGGGATCGGGGCGGGGAAATCCTCCGTCGCCCGAGTCCTACAATCGCTCGGGGCGGCGGTGATCGATTCGGATCGTCTGGCTCACGACGAGTTGGCGGACCCCGAAGTGATGGCGACGGTGCGGGGCTGGTGGGGTGATAAGGTCTGTCCCTCAGACGAGGTAGACCGAAAAGTCCTGGCCTCAATCGTATTCAGCGCTCCGCTCGAATTGGATCGGTTGGAGAAGTTGCTGTATCCCCGCATTCATCGCCGCCGCGAGCGGCTTGTGGCCGGGTATAACGCCGACCCGGCGGTGCGTGCGATCGTGCTGGACGCCCCAAAACTGTATGAGGCGGGCTTGGGTGATTACTGCGACGCGGTGATCTTTGTTGAGGCCGACTGGTCGGTTCGTGTCCGACGCGTGGCGGCCTCACGGGGGTGGTCGGAAGAAGAGCTAAGGCGGAGGGAAAACCTCCAGAATTCACTTGACACGAAGAGGGCAAATGCCGATCATGTGGTGATTAACCATTCCAGTTTGGACCAGTTGCGGACAGACGTTGAACGAATATTTTCCTCGGTGCTCGCCGCCTTCGCCTGAGCCTATTTGAAACCGGCTCGACGAATCGAAACCTGTAAACAAGCATCGTGCGTCCTATTCAAATAGATTAACCAAGCGCCTGCGTTAAAGGCATGTCTCATTCAGGAGGATTGTTTTATGGCGAAAGCCACCACCGGTAGGGTGCGTACTACCAAGAAGAAAACCACTATTCCCACGGAGGATGACACATCCATGTCCCCATCGATGTCCGACAGTGAACCAGAAGTTGTTATTGAGGATGATGCTCCGCCGCCGGAGCCGGCGCCGCCGCGCTTTGACCTCGACCCCGTGACCGGCCCGATCGACGCCGAAATCCACGCCAAGTACGAGGAGATCAAGCGCGGCAACATCCACATTACCGAGCTACAGAAGATGAGCGTGCAGGAACTGCACGAAGTTGCCAAGAAGGAGGAGCTGGAAGAATACACCGGCCTCAAGAAACAAGACCTCATCTTCAAGATTCTCAAGGAACGGATCAACCGCAACGGCCTGATGTATGGCGAGGGCGTGCTCGAAATCCTGCCCGACGGGTTCGGCTTCCTCCGCAGCCCGGAATACAACTATCTGCCTTGCCCGGATGACATCTACATCAGCCCGTCGCAGATTCGACGGTTCGGGCTGCGCACCGGGCATATCGTCGCGGGTCAGATTCGTCCGCCCAAGGAGTCCGAGCGCTACTTCGCCCTGCTCCGCGTCGAGGCGATCAACCTCTCCGACCCCAACGACGTCACCGAAAAGACGAACTTCGAGGACCTCACCGTCCTTCACCCCGACAAGCGGCTCTTCCTGGAGACGACGCAAGACGAAATGAACATGCGCATCGTCGACATGGTCACCCCCATCGGCAAGGGGCAGCGCATGCTGATCGTCGCCCCACCGCGAACCGGTAAGACCGTGCTGTTGCAGAAAATGGCCAACGCCATCGGCAAGAATCATCCCGAAGCCTACGTGTTCATCCTGCTGATCGACGAGCGACCGGAAGAGGTCACCGAGATGCAGCGGAACACGAAGGCCGAAGTGGTCAGTTCCACGTTCGACGAGCCGGCGTCGCGGCACGTACAGGTCGCGGAGATGGTCGTGGAAAAGGCCAAGCGCCTGGTCGAATACGGCCGCGATGTCGTAATCCTGTTGGATTCGATTACGCGACTGGCCCGCGCTTACAACACCGAGGTGCCGCACTCCGGCAAGATTCTCTCCGGCGGTGTGGACGCCAACGCCCTGCAGAAGCCCAAGCGCTTCTTCGGCGCCGCTCGAAACATGGAAGAGGGCGGGTCGCTGACCATCATCGGCACGGCCCTGGTCGACACCGGCTCCAAGATGGACGAGGTTATCTTCGAGGAGTTCAAGGGCACGGGTAACGCCGAGTTGCACCTGGATCGGCGGTTGGTGGATCGTCGCATCTGGCCGGCGATCGACGTGGCCGCCTCCGGTACGCGTAAGGAAGAATTGCTGCTCGATCCCAAGGAGCTGGAGCTGGTTTATCGTCTCCGCCGTGTACTATCCGACATGAACGTCGTGGAGGCGATCGAGTTGTTGCGCTCGCAACTCGCCAAGGTCCGCACCAATGCCGAGTTCTTGATGACCATGAATCTGGCGTAGCGCGATCAGAACCCGGAGCGCGAGCGACGGGCCTGGCCCCGCGCTGGCGCTTGGGGTTCGGATGGGAAGGAGACGTTTCCGCATGAACATCAGCATCAAGTACTGCATGCAATGAAACTACTACCCCAAGGCCGCCGGTCTGGCGGAGGCGATCAAGGATGAATTCGGCGTCGAGTCGAAGATGATCGAAGGCTCCGGCGGCGTGTTTGACGTGCACGTTGACGGCACGCAGATCTGGAGCAAGGGCGACATCGGCCGGTTCCCGGAGCACAATGAAGTGCTGGATAAGATCAAGGGATTGGCGGCCAAGGCAAAATGACCGGAATGATGTACTTGCTTGGCGGATGTCGGAACGAGACATGGATGTCCTTCAACGGATCAAGCAACTTGTGATGAATAGTCGGGTTGGGTTTACTCGAAAAAGCCTGGAGGAAATGCGATCCGACGGCCTGATAATTGATGAAGTAAGAGAGAGTATCCTTTGCGCACAGACAATCGCAAAAACCATCCGATCGAAAAGTCCGAACCGCCGGTATCCGGGTGAAAAACTTTATGTCATCAAAAGCTTCAGCTTCAAAGGCACGCCGATCTACACCAAAGGCGCCATCGTACGCAAACCGGAAGGCGAGGTCTTCTACCTCGTCTCTTCGAAAATCGTTACCTTTGGCGACTAAACGATCGTATCTGGAGCGCTGCCTGATGTGCGGGCACCCCGGAGTGGCGCGTAAACGAGTACGCGTTCCTGTTTCCGGCGGTGAATCGCTTGCCGTTCAGGCGGATGTTTGCCCACATTGCGGCGAACAATACTTTGATATGGAAGCCGCTCGAAAAATTGAGACCGCCGACCAGCCCGATACCCCACGTTCGCAGAATGGCAGAGGCACGCTTCGAACGTGCATCATGTGCGGCTCGAAAAAAGTGACCCGTCGAGCCGTAAGCGTAAAGCTAAAGGTCGGAGCAACCGTGCGCGTCATTGCCGATGTCTGCCCGACTTGCGGCGAGCGATACTTCGATAGCGAGGCCATGGAAAAGATCGAAGCCGTCATGTATCCCAAGACGAACCCGCGCCGTCGTGCAAGCGCGTCAAGGTCATGAACCGTCCCCTGCGCCTCGAAGTGTGCCCCGATTGTGGAGAATGCCTTTACGATCCCGAAGCGATGCGCCGCCTTGAAGCCGCTGACCCGCGCTATCGCCACACGCGTTCACGAAGGCGAATAACTGCGTTGAAATCATGAATGCCACGATCACTTGGCTCGGTCATGCGGCGTTTCGGCTCGTCCTTCCGGACGAGCGGGTCATTCTCATCGACCCGTGGCTGAACGAGAATCCGGCCTGTCCGGCGAATCTCAAGACGCCGCCGCGCTGCGATTTCATCGTCATGACCCACGGCCACTCCGACCACGTCGGCGACGTACCCGCGCTGGTCCGCAAGTTCAATCCGGTCGTAGTCGGCAACTATGACCTCTGCACGGTGATGCAGCGACTGATCGGCGGCGGGCGGTTCGAGATGATGAACACCGGCGGAACGATCGCCGTGGACGGCGTGGAGTTCACGCTCACCAAAGCGTTCCATTCGTCGGCGGTCGACACTCCGCAAGGTCCGGTATACGGCGGAATGCCCAATGGAGTTGTCATCGCAATAGACGGATTGGCGACGGTCTACCATGCGGGCGACACCGATGTCTTCGGGGATATGAAGCTCATCGCTCAGCTTTTCGCGCCGAAGGTCTGCATCCTCCCCATCGGCGACCGCTTTACTATGGGGGCCAAAGGGGCGGCGCTCGCCGCGGAGATGCTCCAACCGTCCGCCATCATCCCGTGCCACTACAAGACGTTTCCGATCCTGGCTCAATCCGCCGACGCCTTTCGCGGGGGCTTGCCCGCGACCTTCAAAAACCGCCTCCACGTCCCCGATGCCGGCGCACCCCTGAACTGGACTGCGACGGGGATCGGTTGAGAACGTCGCCTGGAACATGAGCGAGATCGACCATTTCCGCTATCTGCTGCGCGCACCCAGGAGCGACATCGCCGTGCTCCTCACCACGTTCGGGTTGCGCGGCTGGACATGACTTGCTGATGGCTCATTCTCTGGGCAACAACAAGATGACGCCCGTCATCGGCTGGTGGAGCATTCTCCGGTGCGTGTTTCTCCTGGGCATGGAAATCCCGACGTTAGCAATCAGACGGAGGGGGCCGCTGATTCGATTCTCGACGAAACAGCCCTCTATCCCTCGGCGTTCAACTCCCGAACTCGTTGCACGATCGCGAGCAGCGTTTTGGTGGGTACGAATCCCCTGATTTCCTGGACTTGGCTCGGAAGCAGTTTGACCAGCCAACGGCACATAGCCGCGCTACGTCGGCTCAGTCCAGTTGCCGGATGTCCGCGAGGGTGCCAAGGTATCTCGACATACTGCAATGGCGGTGGAGCCGGATACGAACTCGTGCAGGCGACCGTTTGAACGGGGTGATCGAGGATAATCTCGCTTGTCTCGGTGATCACGATGAGCGGGCGACGTTTTACGGTCCCTTGTGGATCCGGAACTTCAGCCCATACGATCGATCCCTGCGCGAGCCTCTCCGGAAACTCGCGCATGGCAGTTAATCGTCCACGGGGCTAAACGGGTCTGTCGTGTCATCCCACCATGACTGTGGTGGCCGATTCTCGTCTCGGTCCCCCCACGCCAAAAGTACGTCGTTAGCGGGCGTAGATTCCCTGAGTTGTTCAGTGAGAGAAGAACTCGCATTCTCGAAAAGTACACTCCGTGGTGCCCATACCTGCCCCGACGAAAACAAGTGGGCGGATGCTTTGCCGACTAGCGATGACTCCTGCCAATTAAGATGAATCAAAGTCGATTGTTCCGCGATCGCGTATGCGTAGTTATTCGTGTCCATTGGTCTATCTCACCGCCGGAGACGGAAGCAACTCGACCCAAAATGGGCGCTGTTGAACGACTCCACCGTCGGCTTCGATTGCTACCCAATACTTTCCAGGCTCAGTAAATACTACGTTCCTCAGTTCGACATTGACATCCGAAATAGCCAGCGGATCGTCAACGCGCAGGGGTGCGCGCAACTCGGCCACGCGACGTCCTGTCTTCTCGTGCTCAATCCATAACGCCAAATCGTAGTCACCTTTACCGTTTGTCAGCGTGAATAGAACGGTCATTCGAGGGTGAAGACAAGGAAGGGAAATTGCTTGGATTCGGTTAAATGTGCCGATAATCACAAGTTTCTTCGACGCCTCGTCACGATAGACATCGTCACAGACGATGATCGAAACGCAGGTTAACCTCTCCGGGTTGGGCTTCATGCTCGTATCTTGTTCTTCTCTCTTAGGTCGTCCAGCACGCGCATAGTATAAGTGTAGTAGCCACGATTACTCCTTAGCCAGGATTATTATACGTTGACCGACCCCGACAAGCAAGGTTTAGCCAGGCTTCATTCTAAGGTGAAGTCGATGAGGAGTGCTGTTACCGTGCAGCACCGCCTGATTGGCCAAAATGACCTCCGTCGTCGCCTGGTGGAGCATCCTTAGACCGGCGCTTTGGTTGGGGCACGGCTTGCGGCGGTAGGCCTCAAAAAAGCGTGGGACCGACTTTCCAGTCGGTCGTCACCGACTGGAAAACCGGTCCCACATGCTATCTCAATCGTTCGCCAAAAACGACGGCGAACATCGCTACTCGATTACCACTCAATCGACCATTGCAGTTTCGCGCCGAAGTTGGGCGTTTCGTCGCGGCCGTCGACGCCGATGTCCACCGCGGCCTTGAGCCACTGACCTTCGCACAGCTTCCGCGCCATACCTACCTCGACGATGTTCTGATTATGCCCGCCGTATTGTTCGCTGACGCGATTGATGTAGTTGAGTACGCCGATGGTGTCGTCGTTGAACTGATAATCAAATCCCGGCCCCATGCCCCATTGGAAGTGACGGCGATTCTCCTCATCGTCGCCGCCGCGGGCGCCGTTGGCCGTCATAATGTAGCCTTCCAGGTGGCCGCGAAAGTTCGTCGCCAGTGTCTTGGTCAGGTTAAAGTGAAGTTCGCCGTCTACGCCCGAGGAGTCGTGCCCCGACGGAATCCGCATCTCCGCCCAAGTGGCGAAGGCCGGCATATCGCCGGATTCGTGAGCCCACTGCGTGAAGAGGATTAACGCTGTTTCGCCGTTACCCTGGTCGCCGCCGTCGCCGATGTTCAACGGCAATAGCTCCAGCTCAAGGAAAACATCGTCGGTGATCCCGTACTTCAACGACGCCCCGATGCCGAAGTCATCGTCCCCGCCAGTCGAGGACGTCTCCCAACTGAAAGGCGCCTCGAACTCCCATTCACCACACTTGACGCTCGAGTTGGCTTCACGAATGTTGAAGAAGTCGCTGATCTCACGATAGTCGGATCCGCTGACCGTCTTCTCCGTCGTAGTGACGGTGGTCCTTTCCGTCGTTGTCGTCGTCTTGCTAGGCGCAGGCGCCGGCTTATTCTTATCTTGGCTGTTGAACGCCAGCTTGGTCGGCTGAGTATCCGTCGTTCCCTGGATCGCCGGGTTCGAGCGAGCCTGGCTTCCTCGTCCGCCTGCCTGCTGAGCGAGGGCCGGGCCGCTCGTCACCGCAAGGACCAGACCAACGCCGAACACTCCTAGTGAGGTCGATGTTAAACGCATGTCGAAAACTCCTTTTCGTTTTGAAAGGTGCCGTTTGCCCTACCGTATCGCACCACCGCGCGGGGTGCGACCAACAGAGCTCCGACGCCCAAGGCCTCTTGAAACCTAGCGTAATCTACATCCCAGACAATCTTCGTCAATAGGCGGTTAGTGGCGACACATTTTTTGGGCACAAAGTGCCTATTTTCGGAATACAACGTGCCTTTTCAGCTCGAATAACGTTGTCGCCCGTTGCCGATAATTCGCCAGCGGGCGCGAATCGTTATTCGCCGCCTAGCGGGGCATTGGACAAGTTAGGGGCAATGGGGCGACACGCTGGTACACTTTTCGCCGGGGCCGGTTAACGAGGCGGGGGCTTGTCCGGGGTGTCCGGTTTGCAAGTTTTGCATGGCGTTCGGCCCGCGGCGCGGGCTTGCTCCTGGGTGTCGAAGGTTACGCGGTTTTCCAGTTTGATGCGTGGTACGTGGCTGCAAGTGGGGTGATGATAAACGGTTGAGTTTCGAGTGCCCACATACAACACCGCAACAGCGTGCGGAACGGGCACAACCCGCGGCGGCGGAAGCACTGCCGTGGTCCTCAATTCGGGTTTGTCGGCCTCCGACCACGCTGCGGCGATCATGTTCGCGGCGAGAAGGGCGCCGGACTCAATCTGTGTCTCCAGGATCGGCGCCGCCCGCTCCGTCGATTTCTCCGTGAACATCTCCCCCGTGGGGGGTAAAGTTGTGACGCCGATGGTAAACAGTTCATCGGCCGCTCGATGGGCTTCCAGCAGTACCTCGAACGTCGCATCAATGGCGCTGTTGACCGGCGATAGCCGATCCGGCGCTACGCGCACTTCGTATTCCAGACGTTTTTTCAACCTATTGAACAACTCCGTGTGGTCGCGTTGTCGCCGCGGGCGTTGAGTTGCGGTATTGCAGGGCATGGCCGCATCGACGCAAAAATGCAGTAAGACGCCCGCCTCCGCGACGATTCGTTCCGGCTCACCGCTCCGGAATGCTTGCACCGCGGCCTCGTAGCGGTCCTGTACGACCCACGGCAAGATCCCACCATCGCGAACACCGTAGCTCTCGTACAGTGCCATGGCTTTGTCACGTTCTCGTGGGAAAAGCGTCGCGACCACGCGACGCTCGAATAGGCTTGGATCGCCTCCATACGGCCGCGGCTCTGATCGGTTCGCGGCTCCCGTGTCGACGTCCAGGGTGACGTAATGCCACTGCGGCTCCTCGGCGGTCAGCTTCGACCCGGACGCCATCCGCGCTCCTGGAGCGGCGGCTTGTCGAAGGGCTTCGAGGCGAGCCTCAAAGAAAACGCGCAAAGGGGTAGGCAAGATCGGCACAGCCGTGGCTGCGGCAATTTCGTAGAGTTCGTTGCATTCGGCGGATTCGGGCGGAGAGGCGGCGACTCCGCAAGCCAGGAAACTCGTGACAATTGCGGCTAAAGAGCACACCTTCGAGTTCCGTAATGTTGTATCCTAGCCACACCGCTCAAGGGCGGCGCGGCTGGCGCCGCCGAAGGATTCGAGCGGCATCCCACGCGGTCACGAACCAGTTGAAGGCTCCGGCGTGGACCGGACCGTCTCCGGACAGCGATCCAGAATCTTGCGGAGTAGGTAATCCTCCATGGCCGGATCGCGCCCACAGTCCAGCCAATGGTCGTCCTTGGCGGTGACGCGCGATTGGCCCGTGGTCGATGGCAGACTTTCGCCGAAGTATTGATAGGCCGCCCCGCTGTTGTTGAACTGCCGGTCGGGTGAGGAGAGCCTCTCCTTGTGCACCACGACGGCAAGCTGCGTCCACGACCCGTCGTCCGCGCGGGTGAGCGAGACCTCCACCCAGCGGCGCATGGGATTCAGCGTCGCCTCCCACCTATCGCGCGGCGTATCCACGTCGTGCCGCCAGAACTCGAAGAAATGTTGCGAAGCCTCGGGCATGGTGGTGATGACCCCGGCCTGACGATCGATGCGGTCCAGTTGGAACCGGCTGCGACGCAACGTCTCTTGAACGGCTTCCCAAAGCTGATCGGCCTGCTCAGACGGCTCGGCCACCGACACCGGCCGAGAGGAAGTCAGTCGAACGACCTTTGAGTCGTTCGGCGAGCTTTGTCTGCCAGCGTCGCCACGACGCGGCGAGACACACCCAACGCTGCCGCAAACCGACGTTGCCAACAGCCAAACTAGAATTCGCTGGGACATGGGATCAAACCATATCGGCCCATCATCGCCCGTCAAGTGAGCACCGTTAGAGCCTATCCCGCCAACCCACCGAGCCGCGGGCGGAATGAAATCCCTGCGCGCCGGGACAAACCCCAGAAAAATACGGCCGCTCATTTCCTTAAGTTTGCTTTTTCTCCAATGCCGAGCCGGAGAAGGTGAAGCTCCCGCCTCCTGTTTGACGCCACCTGCCGTCGTGCTGACAATTCCCCTCCGGCGGATCGCCTGCGATGAAGTCCGGGCGTCGAATTTCACGGTGGAGGTAGCCTCTGCGACCCCGACGATGGCCCCAGTGGTGGGAGTGGGAGTTGGAACTAACTCCACACCTTTTCAAACGTATGGAAAACAGGAGTTTTTCCGAGGTGGACCTGGCAACGTGCTGAAGAGAGCGACCTCCTTTCACGCCGACGTCGAGGCCGGCCGCTGGGCGATCGTCACGCGCCACGGGAGACGGCAGTGGGAAGTGATCGTCGAGTCGGATGCGGATGCCAAGGCGCTGGTTGTCGTGACGGCCTATCCGATCGAAGGTAAATAGAGATGAAGGAATTGTATCTGGAGATCACTTACCGTCACGGCCGTCCGATCGCGGCATACCTTTATCTGCCCCGCGCATCGCGAGACCGGAGCCGGCGATCGGCCAAGGCTGCTGCCGGGCTGGTCATTGACTTCACCCACCGCGGCAAGCCCATCGGCATCGAGATCACCGCCGCGGCCGTCAACCGCGTTCTGAGGGAGCTCGGTTTCCCGCTCATCAAACAAGCCGATCTTGCGCCGCTTCGTGCCGCGTAGGAGGCTGACTGCTGTGTGCCATTGCTCTGTGAGCAGTGGGTTGAGTCCCCGCGCGCCGGGAGATAGCGGGCGGGCGATCAGTACCGCGACAGAGATGGAGCGATCCATCCCGGCACACCGCGACGACGTGGAGGCCATCCTCGGCTTCCTCCCCTCCAGTGGGAGCTGACGCCAAAAGGAGATCGCCGAAAATGTGGAACGACTATTGACTTCGGACAGCCTCTTCATGGATACGCTTCTATGCGGACCGTCCCGTTCTTGCGGAACCCGGGCTGGCGAACGACATAGCTCCGATTTCGCAAATGATCGTGAAACTCGGTCTAAATGAACTGGTCCGCGGAACAGGTTCGAGCCTTGAGTCCTTACAGGACGACCTCATTGCGGATTTCTATGTCTGGTCGAATCGTCGAGAAGGGCAATACGCGGTCTGGGCGCCGATGGGTTATCGCCTCGATGGCTTGGCGGTTTCCCGCTGGCATGGTGTTCGAATGGCGCGGAATCAGGATTGTGTGAGTTGCGGCATCCAAAGGAAATGCCTCCCGTGTGCGTCAGGCACGCTTGACGCAGAACAGCCGTACCGTGCAGAACCTACGAGAGGGATCAAGCGCCGTTAAGACGAGAGCGACTGCCGCGCCCTGCCAACACTGACAGCTGCGAGGGGGCAGTGTAACCTATTCGTTTCTTACCTGATCGCTCCGACACCCTTCGCCGACCGATCACCCAACAAGTTATCTTGGTAGATGAAACGCCGCGGTAAGCGCCAACACCCTTGAGTGTTGGAGCGATCTTGTTCAGCCCCCCTCCGCCGAAACTGTCAGACACTCACCACGGGTCTTGCCGTTGGGGTAGAGTCTTGCTTGCGGAGGAGAACTCGTGATACGTAATGTCCCAAACGATACGTCGCCAGCGCAAAGAGGAGCGAGAGAGCAAGAGAAGCCAGGATGATCGGCACGGCCAACGCAATGTCGCTGGCGCCGTGCAGGCCCAACTCGGTCGGCTGGGTACAGAGTTGCTCGAGGAGCTTGAAAATGTCGTCGGAGCGGAGCTTTTCGAAGATCGGGGGGTTGCCCCCCCCGCGCAGAAAAGTAAGCAACCTAGTGGTCGCAATCGAGCCCATCTCGAAATAATCGCCGGGGAGGCTGTAGAACGGGGCCAGGCCGACCACGATGGCCGTGCCGAATAGGACCGGCCTCCGACCTCGACCGGCGAGCTTCAAGAGCGGCACGCCGATCAGCACGGTGAGAACGTAGGGTCCGAAGTCGGTCATCAGGTAGCAGAAATCGGAACCCTTGGTGTCAAAACCGGAGAGCCGCCCGGCATACTCGCCGCCCGAAACCACGAAGGGGAACCATCCGGACTCCGCGAGAAGGGTACCGCCGTAGCGCGGGGAAATCTCCAAGCGCGTCACCTCGCCGCCGGTAGCGGCACATCCCAACGCATGAAGCAGCTCATGGATGGGGACGTAGACGACCCAGCTTACGATCAGGCTAAGGAACAACGGGACGAGCGCACGAGCGGGGTTCTTGATGACCACGATCGGTTCGAGGCAGGCGACCACGTCGTCTATTGGTTGGCGAAAAAATGGTCTCATTCAAGTCAGCTTCAGCTATCCGATTGACGCAGAATATAGGCTGTGCGACTGCGAATAGGTTACCACTAAGAATGCGTCTAAGCCAATCACTCGTGTGTGGCACAGCGGCCCCCCGCTGTGCCAATTGGCCCAGCCGGGGGCGGCTGGGCTACACCTGCTCGCAGAATGACGTGCAATGGACCACCGGGTCGTCAGTTATACCGGTCTACGGCGGTGAATGGCCCATGCCTCAAGACGGTTCGTCGGAAAGTGTCGGTACTCAAGGATTGAGGATTTGGCGGTTGACGCGAAGCGCGGCGAGCGTTTAGGATGGTGATGCCCTACGGGCGATATTCAACCACGGCTCAGCGCGGAGACCGCGGCTTGTATATCAATGAAAGTTCGGTACTCGATCTATAATGGTTGCAAAGTTCGCATTTACCGGTGCGACGATGAGGTGGACAAACCGCATGATTTCTTTCACAACGACGCTGGCATGGTTGTGGTTCCTGGGTCTGGTGGCCGCGGCCCCGAATGAGCCGGAATCGGCAGGCGATCCTGCAACGGCAGCGCAAGGGATGGAAGCCGACGCCGATTCCGTCGCTCTGGCTCTCCCCGCCCTCGACCTCGGCGGAGACGACGTACCTGGCGGTACGACCACGGACACGGTGATCCCGCCGGATCGCCTTCGATGGCACGTCCCCGACCCCGAAGCGGAACGCCAAGCGACCTTGGACTTGCTGGCGAAGGCAGAGCGCGACGGCGATAAGACCACGGCGGGACAGATCACGCGGGTCCTGGAACGCGTAGATACGATCCGCCGACCGGATCAACAACTCCATCTCACCCTGCAAGACGCCCTACGACGGGCGTTGGAGACCAACTACGCGATCCAAGTCGTACGCTACAATCCGGCGGTCGAAACGACTCGAGTGGTGGAGGCGGAGGCGGCGTTTGACGCTCTGTTCTTCACTAACCTCACCAAGAACAAGACCGACCAACCATCCGGGAGCGAACTCCAATCAACGGATAGCGACACGTTTTTCTCGAGCTACGGCATTCGTAAGTTGTTGCCGAGCGGCATGTCGGTACGCGGCAGCTATGACCTGAATCGAACAAAAACCTCTCTAAGGTTTCAACAACTTAACCCGCAATACACCAGTAATTTCAGCTTCGAGATGCGCCAGCCGCTGCTCCGCGGTTTCGGCATAGACTTCAACCGCTCGATCATTATGCTCGCCAAAAACGACCGACTCATCGGCGACCAAACGTTTCGCCGCCAGGTGCGCGACACGCTTCGACAGGTCGAGGAGTTCTATTGGCGGTTGGTGTTCGCCCGGCGCGACGTGGTAATCAGCGCGCGATTGCTGGGCGAGTACGAAACGATCTACGACTATCTCGTCGCCCGACAGGCGTTCGACATCACTCCGGTGCAGATTTCGGCGACCAAGGCCAACCTGGAGCAGACGAAAGCCGAGTTCGTCCGCCGCCGAGCCGCGGTGTTCGACGCCGAGGACCGGCTATCAGCCGCGATGAACTCCAAAGACGTGGACCTCGCCGACGACATTGAGATCATCCCCGATGATATACCTCAGTTGCACCGGTTCGTAGTGGACAGACTGGCCGAAGTGCAGACCGCCCTCGACAACCGATCGGAGATCAAAGAACAAGAACTCCGCGTTGACAGCGCCAAGATAGTGGTGGGCCGGGCGAAGAACGGCGAACTCCCTCGCTTCGACCTGACCTTTCGTCAAACGTACAATGGGCTCGGCAAGAACGCGGACAGCTCCTTTGACCAAGTCAGTCAGAGCAATTTCATTGACTATTACGTCGGCGTGGAGTTCGAGATGCCCATCGGCAACCGTGGGCCGCGGGCCGCCCACCAACGTTCCAGACTCCAGTACGTTCAGGCCGTAGCGACACTCAGAAAGGTATTCGAGGACGTAATCCTTGACGTAAACCTGACCACGCGGGCAATGGCTACCGCCTACGATCAGATCGGACCTAGCTTCGAAGCGGCCGAGGCCCGCGTCCGTGAGGTGGATTCGACCGTCGCACGCGCCGAACGAAAGGACATCGCCACTCTCAACAGTGAGTTGGGTGCTCGCCAAGGCTTGGCCGGCGCCCGTCGGGCGATGATTTTGGCGATGGTCGAATACAACATCGCGATTATCGATTTGGAACGGGCCAAAGGCACTTTGCTCACCTATAACAACGTCGTCATCCCCCAGGACGACGAATAGCCTGACGCAACCTCGCGTTTCCACGTCACGCTCCGGAGCGGGACATGTTTGCCGGACCGGATTTCGGTACCATATGCCGCGATGACCATTGACGATCTACAAACGCTGATCGAGAAGATGTATAGCGACAAGGACCGTCGGCGGGGTACTCCCGCGACGTTCCTCTGGTTATGCGAAGAGGTTGGCGAACTGGCCGGGGCGCTCCGCGAAGGGACGCACGCACAAAAATGCTCCGAGTTCGCCGATGTGGTCGCGTGGTTGGTAACTCTGGCCAACGTCAACGATGTGAATCTGACTCAGGCGCTTGAGGAGAAGTACGGCAAGGGTTGCCCCGGTTGTGGGAAGCTCGTTTGTAGCTGCGATTCGAAGCCGTGACTTAATGGGGCTGGTGCGAGATTCCAATCTCGCACCACAGGGTGACATGGCTGAATTGATCATCACCCTCGCCGACGGTCGAACGGTCCGACACCGACTGGGACAACGTCCCGAGATCATGGGCCGCGACGCCACCTGTGAAATCCCCACCGATGACCCCAGTACGTCGCGCCGCCACGCGCGGATTACACTCACTTCTTCGGGATATATCGTCGAGGATCTCACCAGCAAGAACGGCACGTTGGTCAACGACAAGCCGAGCCTCGGAACTCCGCTCCGGCATGGTGACTGCATCCGTATCGGAGCGACACTGGCGGTGTACCACGACTCCACGGCGCATTCCTTGACCTCGTCCGTGGTAGTCGCCGACGACCTGACGCATAGCCGCTCTACGCATTACGCCACCCGCGACCAACGCCTCGCCCTTTCGCAACGGCGGTTGGAGATGATCTACGATCTCAGCGAGCGTCTGACCACCCTCCAATGCCGGGATGGTCTGCTGGAGGAAGCCATGTCGATTTGCTTTGAAACGCTGCATTTCGAACGTGGTGCGATCGGCATTCGGCGTCGTAACCAGCGGGCCGTGGATTGGCCGGTGGTTCGGAATCTGCGAGGGGCGGAAGGCGAGTTGACCATCAGCAGGACTCTGCTTGGCCGGGCGTTGGACCACGGGGAGCGGGCGATCTTCACCGACGATGGCTCCGCCCGGGTCGACCCGAGTGTGAGCATGGTGCAGCAGGGCATTCGGTCGGCCATGTGCGTCCCGCTCCTCCACGGCGAGCAGTCGCTCGGGGTCATCTACGGCGACCGCCTCACCACCTCGACAAGCTATACCAATGAAGATATCGACTTCCTCGCCGCCATCGCCCGACAGGTGAGCATCGGCTTGATTAACTGTCAGTTACTCGATGACCAACAGCAGATGATTCAGTTGAATCACGATCTGGATGTCGCTCGATCCATCCAAAACGGTCTTTTCCCGACAACCCTGCCCAACCATGCCACGCTAAAGGTGGCGGCGATCAACGATCCCGGTAGGCGCATCAGCGGGGATTATTACGATGTTATCGAGCGAGAGGATGGACGTCTGTGGTGCTTGATCGCCGACGTGACCGGCGAGGGGGTGGCCGCCGCTCTGCAAATGGCCAATTTCCAGGCCGCAGTACGCGTCAGCCTCAGCGATGCCACTGACCCCGCTGAGCTACTCACGCGTTGGAACCGCTTCTTATGTCAGAACGCCACCCGCTCTCGCTTCATCACTTGCCTACTTGCTTTGGTCGATCCGAAGTCGCATACGGTTTGCTTTGCGAGCGCCGGCCATTGGCCGCCTCTCGTCGCCCGCGGCGTGGGAACACCACTGCGTGAACTCGAATCCGATTCGGGTTTTCCTCTGGGCGTCGTAGAGGATGCGAAGTTCCAATCGACCACCGTCGAGCTTGGCCCCGAGCCTTTTGTGCTGTTCTGCTACACCGACGGCGTAAACGAGGCCTTGGACTCCGCGGGCCAACCTTTCGGAAAGGCACGCCTGGTACAGGCGTTGGCCGAACGCATCGATCTGAACCCCAACGCAATCATCAAGCACGTTCGCAAGCAAGTAACCGGATTCGTCGGCCCGGCCGAACAAAGCGACGATCTCACCATGCTAGCGGTTTGGGTCGCCTAGCAGCCCGTGGTGAAACGCCGTTTCGGGCTTGTTCGCCTTTATCGAGCGGCGAGCCGGTGGTCGCGTTCCTCAGCATGGTCTGCGACCATCGCGTCGGCGAGTCCGCCAAACAAATCCGCGCCGGCTTGCAAGGGGCCGGAGACCTTGTCTTGGGCATTCTGACCACGGCGGTCGACGCGGATCGCGACGGGCTTGCCGTCGCGCTCAAGAACCCGTCCGTTCGGGTTCACGCCCTGGCCAACGAACTTCAGGCCATGCGCGGTGTCACGCATGGGCACTTGTCCGCGGTGCCGACGACGGAATAGCCGCTCGGCGTCACACATTCCGAGCGGAGTTGTAGGCACTGGGCATCAGGCATTAGGCAATGCGCAAGCTCGGCGCCTAATGCCTACGTGCCTTTTGTTTCTGCGTTTCCTCTACGGTTTACACCTCCCGCAACGGTCGCGGCACAAGGGAGTGCCGCACGAGCCGCCGAGCGGACAGTGCGTGTTGTTGATACACGGCTGGCCGTCGTTGGTCCCGCCGGTACACGTCTTCACGCACATCCCGGCGCAACCCGTACACGACCCGCCGCACGTCACCGTCGACGGACACACGCA
>JAGVHG010000172.1 GCA_020056715.1 Phycisphaerae bacterium
CTGTTCAAACCCAACCTTGTTCTCTGTTCGCGCGAACCGTTAGCAATAACATCGGCGATCGGCGCCGATTGGCTCCAAAACTTGTGTATAAGGGTCAGGTCTGCAGGGTCTGAGCGCGGCGGCGTTGCGGCGTTTGGCCGCGCGCTGTGCGGACCTCTGGACCGCTTTACGGGCCCTGTGGATCGACGCTTGCCGCATGCGGGTGCCGACTGATGCGGTTCCAAGGCGATCAGACCTTGCGATCCGACTCGCCGCGTGAAAACGGCGAACAAACCCGGAACGACGTTTCACCACGGGCTGCTAGGGGCTCCATTCCCATGTTCTCAATGTCTTCCATCGGTGCGTCGTGCCGAGAACTACTGGGCATGGCGTGATGTTTTCTCTGGCAACGTCCCTTTCGCCTCGAACCATCGACTTGACACGCCCACATCATCATGTTGGAGGCGGAACGTTGGCACCAGCGCGATATGGCACAAGCACAACTCGTTGCAGAATGATGGGTCTCAGCCCAATGCTGGGCTAAAGAATGATATTAAGAATCTTATTCTGGAGACTGTTCGATCCGGCGTTTAGGCGGGGTGGCACGGTCGGCGTGCCAGTGTCTGATTTGCCGGCGCCTGGGTCACACTACGCGAGGCGTTTGCGGATGTAGTCGGCGCGGGCGACGGCGCGTTGCTCTTCGTCCAGCGTTTGGCCGTGCATCTTTTGGAGGTGCGCAGGTTGGGTGTACAGGAAGAGTTCGTGCAGCGTGGCCAGGTCGAATTGCTTGAATCGACCCATTTGAATGCCCATGCGGATGGGCGACAAGAGTGATTGCGTCTCGCCGCTGCTGATCCGGCGAGCGTTGCTGAGCACGCCGTAGGCCCGCCAAATCCGATCATCCAGTTGCGATTCGTGGTGTTTGGCGAGGGTCTCCCGCGCGGTGCGTTCATATCCGACGATGTTGGGAATGATCGTTTCGCTAAAGGTGTTGATGATCGCGTCCTCGGATTTGCCCAGGGTGGTCTGGTTGGAGACCTGGTAGAGATCACCGACGGCCTCGGTGCCTTCACCGTATGTGCCGCGGACGGCCAGATGAAGATCCTTCGCCGCGCGAGCGACCCGCTCGATCTCCTTTGTCAGCCTTAGGGCCGGCAGGTGCAACATCACCGACACGCGAATCCCCGTGCCCACGTTAGTGGGACAAGCGGTCAAGTAGCCTAGCTGGCGGTCAAACGCGAAGGGGAGGCTTTTCGAGAGGGCGTCGTCGAATTCGTTGATCTCCGTCCACAACACTTCCAGTTGCAACCCGCTGCGCAAACCCTGGAGGCGGAGGTGGTCCTCCTCGTTGATCATGACGGCCCGCGTTTCACTCTGCGAAATGGTCACGCCGCGGCTGCCCTCTCCCGCAGCGTGTTGACGGCTGATCAGGTGCCGCTCGACGAGGAGGTTGCGGTCGATGGCATCGGCGGTCTCGAGGTCGACGAGGATGTCATCCGCACCGGCGGACGTCGAGGTGATCGCATGGGAAAGACATCGGTAGATCTCGGTGCGTTGGCCGGCGTCGGCGGTGCTGAGAAAGGGATGCTCGGCGAGATTTCTCGCCAAGCGAATCCGCGAGGACACCACCACGTCGGACATGGGTCCGTCGCCGCGCAACCATTCACCGGTCGATTTAGTCAGGTCGTCAATGCTCATCAATTTTCCATGGTGCGGATTTGGTCGCGGACGCGGGCGGCCCGCTCAAAGTTCTCCTGCTCGATTGCCTCCTGAAGCTCGCGACGAAGGCGGAGGAGTCCGGTGTGCTTCTTGACCGTCGCGTCGGCCGTGGGGGGCACCTTGCCCACGTGATGCGTTCCGCCCTCGTGAGCGCGCTGGATCAACGGCGTTAGAAACGACGCAAACGCAACATAATCGTGGGGGCAACCGAGCTGTCCCTTGAGCTGGAACTCCTTGAAAGTCAACCCGCACTTGGGACAGGCCAGGTCGTCGCCGCCGCCTAAGCCGGTCTTGTGTTTGATGAACTGTTGGAGAATCTCGTTGGTGGTGTGGTGGGTCTGTTTGATAATGACGCCGGCCTTTTGGGCGCACTCATCGCACAGATGTTGTTCGCGCTTTTCGGGGAGCGTATCGGTAATGTGTACCGTCGCTTTGCTCTGGTTGCAGTGTTGGCAGACCATACCCGGATCCCAACTCCTCTTGATGCCGGATTCTATAAACTAGACGAATCATCGTCAAGACAAGCGTCTATTCTGAAGCGTTCTCACCTACGCCGTTGCTACGGTCAAAGATCGCCACGCAGCCCGGGGCCTCAGTTACCTCGACTCTGCGAAGCGTGGAAACCCCGGCTGTGAAAACGCGGTCAAAGAGGTACTTGGCCACGACCTCGGCCGTCGGATTCGCACCACGTAGCGCCGGATGGGCGTTCAAATCAGTGTTCTCTAGTTCGTTCACGGCGGAATGTAGCGCGGCTTGGGCTTTGCCGAAGTCGATGACCATCCCCACGTCGTCCAAATGTGACCGGCTAAAGAACGCACGCACCCGCCAGGTGTGGCCATGAGGCTCTTCCGCCGTGCCGTCCGCGTACCGGACGCGGTGCGTGGCTGAGAATCCTGCCTCCACGACGATCGTATACACGATTCGCTCCCCGTTTACGTTCGCTGTCGATCCTATTGTAGCCGCTCGGCAGCGAGTGGGTATCGGCCTATATCGCTAGGCGATCACCATCCCCGTTCATGCGAGCCCGCTGAGCGACCAATGGACACCCGTATTCGCAGTTTGGTCGGAGTCTCGGTTCGCATTATCATCCGCTTCGCGCTCGTGAAGGGGACTTCGCGGGCAAAGTGCAGGCAATACTCTTGGAGCATAAGCGGCCATGGCGCAAGACAAGAACGTCGAAAAAGTCATCATCGTTGGTTCAGGTCCGGCCGGATGGACGGCGGCGATCTATACCGCACGGGCTAACCTGCAACCGTTGGTCTTCGCTGGTCGGCCCAAGACAGTCCCGACGACGATCCTTCCCGGCGGGCAGTTGATGATGACCACCGAAGTGGAGAACTACCCCGGCTTCCCGCACGGCGTGACCGGTCCGGTGATGATGTCCTACTTCGAGCAACAGGCCGTCCGCTTCGGCACAAGGATCGTCACTGACAAGGGCCTCAACCCGGATGTCTCCAACCCCGACGACGGGCACAGCTACGCCTATCAGGATTGCAAGCGGGTCGATCTTTCGCGCAAACCGTTCGTCGTAGTCGGCGAGGATGACAAGGAGTACACAGCACACACAGTCATCATCGCCACGGGGGCGACGGCCAATTGGCTTGGTTTGAAGAATGAAATGCGCTTGGCGCAATCCGGCGGCGGAGTGAGTGCGTGCGCGGTTTGCGACGGGGCCTTACCGGTCTTCCGTGACAAGGTCGTCGGAGTGGTCGGAGGGGGCGACTCCGCCGTTGAGGAAGCCACCTACCTCACCAAGTTCGCGGCCAAGGTCTACATGATCCATCGGAGGGACCAGCTTCGGGCCTCGAAGATCATGGCGGAGCGAGCCAAGAGCAATCACAAGATCGAGTTCCTTTGGAATAAAGGCGTCGTTGACGTGCTCGGCGACAACATGATCACAGGAGTCAAGCTAAAGGACACGGTCACGGGGAAAGAGTCGGAACAGCCGCTCGGCGGATTATTCATGGCCATAGGCCACACGCCCGCGACGGCCTTCCTCAACGGGCAACTCGAACTAGACGCTAAGAAATACATCAAGTTGAAAGACCCCTATCGCTCGACGACGAGCGTCGACGGCGTTTTCGCCGCAGGGGATTGCGTGGACAGCGTTTATCGCCAGGCCGTCACCGCCGCAGGCATGGGCTGCAAGGCCGCCCTCGACGCCGAACGCTGGCTGGCTGTGCAGGGGGTTGAATAGCACCATCACAATCAGATAGAATGCCTTCACGAAAGGTGAACTTCATGCAACAAGTCCGCAGGCTAAACTGTCTCATCGAACGAGAGGACGACGGGTACGTGTCGCTCTGTCCCGAGCTTGATATTGCCAGCCAAGGCGACACGATCGAGTAGGCCCGCGCCAATCTCATCGAAGCCGTCGAGCTGTTCTTTGAGACAGCAGATCCATCCGAGATTCAAACGCGGCGGGGTGGCATCGATGGATGAAGTGTGCCACCGCTCTGCGAGCGGTGGGTTCGCGATCGCCGAAGGGTGTCGCAAAATCAGACTACTGCTGTGGTGGCACCTGACCGTGGGTCGGCCACCCCTCACCCCGGCCCTCTCCCCTCGAAGGGGAGAGGGAGAATGAAAACGGCGACTCTGTTCCCAGGACTCGAGTCTTGGGCTATTCTCATGTCGCCCCTACGGGGCTTCGCGGTCCGCAGGCTTGCGCCTACGGCTCTGGTGCGGCGTTGAGTTACTGAAATACAACACTACCGACCCACGGCGACGAGCGCCGCGATCGGCGTTCCACATTCGGGGCAACGATCGGAAGTCAGGCCGCGCAGCAAATAGTCACACTTCACGCAGCGCGGCTCCTCAACGCGAATCGAGATACGCAGACCGCACGACGGGCAAGTTGAATCCCCAGTCGGAAGCGACTGCTTTTTGCGGCAGCGCGGGCACACCAAACTGACCTCGCTTAGCAGGTAGGACTCCGGCTCGGCGTCCACTTTGCGATTCATGCGGGCGAGGACGAGCAAGGCGAGCGTGCCGCAGGCGGCGATGATCCCGGACGCCTCCATGAATCTGCCGACCATTTCGGCCTCGATCGGGATCGCGGTGGGAAACTTATCTTTAGCAATATAAGAGACCGTCATCAGCGCCGTCACGATGGTCGCAGCGATGGTCCCACCGCGGACCCAATGTTGACCCGGCATGAGCTTAACGGCAACCAAGCACAGGTTAGCGTGGGCGACAACCGCACCAAGGCTGAGCAGTCCGTAGAAAACGACAAAGCCGAGGTCACTACCGACCGGAGCCCAAATCTCGATCAACCACATCGAACAAGCGACGACACTCGCAAGGATGCCGGCCCAACGCCAGAACCGCCGATCCGCGGCGGAAAGGCCGGCCAGGCTCGGCACGGCGAGAACGCCCAACACCAGCAACGCGTTGGCGGTCTCCCACCAATCGTCGCCGTGTCCCCGAATGAAATCGGACCACCAGATCGCCGTGAGATACGCGACCAGAACCAGAACAATGAGCCCGATTGCCGTCTTCGCGGCAATGGCGTAGAGCGGGGCTCGCAAGGGCGCTGCGCAGGTCATCGTCACCCCCACGGCGAAGCCCAAGAACACCATGGTCAGACTAATCTTGATCTCTACGTCCTGGATTGGAGCTAGGACGGGTTGCGCCACTTCCCAAATCAGCGACATTGCCATCAAGAACTCGGCGATGACCGCACCCATGCCCAATAGGCCCGCCCATCGAACTCGTTCCCGATCGACCAATAGGGAAGCGGGGATCATCAAGCCACATGCCAGGGCGGTGGTGAACCCGGTGCCAACGAGTCTCCAAACTAGGTTGCCCCCCTGGAATAAGACGGCGAGCACGCCGGTCGCGGCAGCCAGACCGAGCGACCACAACATCAACCGTAGGAATAGTGTTCGGAGGGGCACGACGAACTCCTCAGCTTTCGGCATTCTCTAGCGCGCGACAACGGGCAAAACCGGACGGCAACCGCGATATCCACGCCTGGTAGAGCGGCTTGCATCGAAAACCTGCGTGGGCTAATCTACCGCCCGTTCGAAGAGGCGTCCACGGGAGGAACAATCATGGGCGAGCGGAACAGTTTCAATCGGCGGGAATTCATCCACATGGCGGCGGGGAGTGCGGCCGGGTTGTATCTTGGGGGATGCTCCATGTCCTCACGGCCGTTCGCGGACTTGCCGGCCGGGGCGATGGGACCGGCGCCGAAAGGCGAGTGGCCTGAGTTGGCGCAGCTTGCTTTGTCACGGGTCAAAGCAGGCGGCTGCGCCTACGGCGACATCCGACTGTTGGAGACACACAACCAATCGGTCCGCGCCGAGGACCGCCGCATCGCCAATATCGGCGAGCGCTTCGACAGCGGATTCGGCATTCGTGCCCTTTACAATGGTGCGTGGGGCTTTGCGGCGAGCGCCGACTTTACCCCGGCCGAGGTCGAACGTACGGCGGAGCGTGCCGTCGAAATCGCCCGCGCCAGCCACATGCTCATGCAAACGCCGGTCAAGTTGGCCGACGAACCCGTCCATCGTGATCGGGTCAAAACGCCGTTCAAGGTCGATCCGTTCACCGTGCCGCTCGAGGAACGCTGCAATTTACTGCTTAACGCCTGCGAAATTCTCCACAAAGAAAAAGGCATCATTCGTTCCAACGGTTTCCTTTGGACTCAGCGGGACATCAAGCACTTCGCCTCGACCGAGGAGACAGTGCTGGACTTCGATCTGCTCGCCGTCGGCGGCAGCTTCGAGGCAACCGCGAAGAACGATGATGATTTTCAGTCGCGGGAGTTTTCCGTTCCGTTCATTCGCAGCGGATACGAGCACATCACCGCGGCCGATTTCGTCGCCCAGGCGCCGCGGGTCGCCGCTCAGGCGGTCGAGAAGGTCAACGCCAAGCAGCCGACGCCGGGCAAGTATGACCTGGTGCTTGATCCAGCCCATCTTTCGCTGACCATTCACGAGAGTTGTGGGCACCCGACTGAACTCGACCGGGCGTTAGGCTACGAAGCCAACTACGCGGGGACCAGCTTCCTCACACCCGACAAGCTCGGCAATTTCCGCTACGGCTCCAAGCACATCAACTTGATCGCGGACAATACTCGCCAGGGCGCTATGGCGAGCACCGGTTATGACGACGACGGCGTCGCGGGTCAGCGCTGGCCGATCATCGAGGAGGGAATCCTCCGGGGATACTCCACCAACCGCGAAGTGGCCGGTGCGATCGGCGAAAAGCGGTCGCGCGGTTCGTGTCGGGCGGACAGTTGGAGTTCGGTTCCTATCGTCCGTATCGCCAACGTCGGCCTGGAGCCGGGCAATGAGACGCGAGACTCGCTCATCGCCGATATCAAGGACGGTATCTACATCGAAGGGCGAGGGAGCTTCAGCATCGATCAGAAGCGTTACAACTTCCAGTTCGGCGGCGACGCCTTCTGGGAGATCAAGGACGGCAAGCGCGGGGCCATGCTCAAGAACGTGATCTATAACGGCATCACGCCGGAGTTTTGGAACAGTTGCGACGGCGTGGCTGACCGGAAGCACTGGCAGGAGCACGGCTTCATCAACTGCGGCAAGGGCCAGCCCGGCCAATCGGGATGGATGACCCACGCTGCGGCCGACGCCCGGTTCCGGCAGGTGAATGTGATAAACCCGAAAGGGTAGGCGATATGAAAACTTTTCAGTTTACGGTGGTGACCGATCGCGACGAGGATGGACGGTACCTAGCGGTGTGCCCGTCTCTGCCCGGCTGCTACACGGAAGGCGAGACGGAACAGGAAGCCCGCGAGTTGATTGAGGATGCAATCCGGCTTCACGTGGAAGATCGCCTGGCGCGGGGCGAAGTGGTGGCAGTATGACGATTGATCGTGTGCGACAAGTCGCGCGAGCAACTCCCTTCAAGCCTTTTACAATGTCTTTGACCGATGGGCGACGATTCCGCGTACGCAGCCCTGAGTTCATTATGATCACGCCTGAAGCCAGCAGAACTGTCGTGGTGGCCGAGTCCGGCGAAGACTATAGCATCATTGATTTGTTGCTGGTCACATCGTTGGATTTTGGAAACGGAAAAGGTAAACGATCCGGCGGAAATGGGCGTAAGCAATAACTTGGTAAACTTGACGTTCTCGTTTTTTTGGAATTTGGAGTTCGGAAATGGCAGTAAAGCTCGCTTCGGAAACTACGTTCCGCCGCATTGTCGATACCATTCTTTCGGCATCCAAGGCCGAGCACACTTTCATCAGCTTCGGCGACGGCGAGTCGTCCACGCTACGATTCGCCAATAACCAAGTTGCGCAGAACGTCTCCGTCCGGGAGCCGAGCGTCTCCGTGCGCGTCGCGTTCGGGCAGAAGGTCGGCAGCTCCAGCACCAACCGACTCGACGCTGCTTCCCTTACCACTTTGGTCCGTCAGGCCGAGACCATCGCACGGCTCGCCCCGGAAGACCCGGAATACTTGCCGCCGCTGCCTAAGCAAAGCTATCTGCGCGTTCCCTCGTTCCGCGATTCGACGGCCTCCATTTCGCCGATGGACCTGGCCAAGCGTACCAAACCGGTCATTGACCAGTGCGCCAAAAACGGGCTGGTCGGCGCGGGCATCCTAAGTAACAGCGTATCCGCGAGGGGCGTCGCGGCATCCAGCGGGCTTTTCGGCTACGAACAATCCACGGAGGCGGAGTTTTCGCTCACCGCCACCGCTGGCGACAGCTCCGGGTGGACTTACAACAGCCATCGCGACATCGAAGCCCTTGAGATCGCCGCGCGGACCGATCGCGCGGTGGACAAGGCCATACGGTCGCGGGAGCCGCGGGAAATCCCTGCTGGGCATTACCCAGTGATCCTGGAGCCGGCGGCCGTCGCGGGAGTGTTCGGCGTCTTCTTCTGGTCCGCTGACGCCAAGAGCTACTACAAAGGCGACAGCCCCTTCGTGGGCAAAGTCGGCTCTACGGTGCTGGATACACGACTAACCGTTCGCACCGATCCGACACACCCCGATCTCATGGGCGACGGATTTGACGGTAGCGGATTGGCGACTCGCCAGCAGGTTTGGATTGAGAACGGCGTCCTCAAGCAACTGTACTACGATCGCTTCACGGCCAAGGAACACGGCGTCGAGCCGACCCCCCGCCCCAGCGCTCCGGTGATGAGCTTCTCCGGCCCCGCAGTTCGGAGCATCGACGAACTGATCGCCGGGACGAAGCGCGCCGTGCTCATCACCAACTTCTGGTACATCCGCTCGGTTGATCCCGCGGACCTCACCATCACGGGAATGACACGCGATGGCACGTTTTTGGTCGAAGACGGCAAGATCGTCGCCGGGGTGAAAAACTTCCGCTTCCACGACAGCCCTCTGCGCTGCTTTCAGCAGGTCGACGCGGCCACCGTACCCATGGAGTCGATCACCATGGAGCGGGGAAAGATGCTGCTGCCCGCAGTGCGGCTGCCGGACTTCCATCTGTCCAGCGTGACGAAGTTTTGACCGCGATCGTCGGGTCGCGCGGGCTGAAGCCCGCGGCTCAGGTTATTTGTCCTCGGGGCGGATGCCCATACCTTTGCGATCCGGGTAGGCCGGCCGCGACGGGCGCTTTGGTGGATTCTTCTCCAACTCGGCCAACATTTGGGCGATCGCGGCGTCAAGCTGCGGGTCGCCGCCGTCGACCATTTTGGCCGGGTCGTCGATGACTTCCATATCGGGATCGACGCCGTGTCCTTCTACGCCCCAGGTGCCGTCCGTCTCAAAGAACGCGAAGGTCGGAGCGCTGGTCCTTCCCCCGTCGATCAATTGCGGATTGCCGGAGATTCCGACGAGTCCACCCCAAGTGCGCATGCCGATGAGTTTGCCCAGGCCGCGTTGCCGGAAGTAATAGGGGAAGCAGTCACCGCCCGAACCCGCAAGTCCGTTGATGAGCATGCACTTGGGACCGCTGTTGGCGTCGGGCGGCCAGGCACCGTACTTGGGAGCGCGTGTGGCCCAATAGTTGGTGACCGGGCGGTTGAGGAGTTCAATGAAGCGAGTTGGAATCTGCCCGCCGCCGTTCCAACGTTCATCAATAATCAGAGCGAGCTTGTCCGTTTGGCCATAAAACTGACGAAAAAGGTTGTTCTGCCCGTTAATCCCCGTATCCGGGACGTGAATATAGCCAACCTTACCACCCGCCTTTTCCTCAACGTACTTGCGCTTGGACTCGATCCACTCCCGATAACGAAGATCAGTCTCGCTCGTTGGAAGATCAACGAAGACATGTCTGGCGTCGGCATCGATGGTCGGCTTGCCGCCGACGGTCAGTGTCACGACTCGTCCGCCGAGTCCGTGAAATGCCGCCCACGGATCCTTGCCGGTGTCCACCGGCGCGCCGTTGACGGCCAATAGATAGTCGCCGACCTTGACCTTCACGCCGGGCTGACTAAGCGGCCCGCGGGCGTCGTAGTCCCAAGGCGCCCCCTCGTGGATTTTAGCAATTCGATAGGCACCCTCGTTTAGCTCGAAGTCCGCCCCCAACATACCGACCTGAACCTCCGGCTGTTTTTGGTAATCTCCTCCGCCCATTACATACGCGTGGCCGACGTTGAGTTCGGAGATCATTTCTCCGATCACGAAGTCGACGTCCTCTCGCGACACGCAATCCTCAATCATTCGACCGTAGCGCTCGCGCATTCCGGGCCAATCCACGCCGTGCATGTTCGGGTCGTAGAAGTAGTCGCGTTGAATTCGCCAGGCCTCGTTGAACATCTGCCGCCATTCCTCCTGTGGATCGACGCGACCCGACATGGTGGAGAGATTGAGTGGCTTGTCGAGCTTCTGTTCCGCCGCCGCATCGACGATGGCCATCATTTCATCCTTGCGGACGAGGAGCTTCTTGCCGTCGGCGGAGATGACGCAGTTGTTCACTTCATCGAGGACGCCCTTTTCCTTTTTTTCATCATCGGTGAGGTCGAAAATCTTTATCGATGGCTTGGTCACGGCGCCTTGGGCGGGGCTTCGCACGTAAATCAGCTTGCCGTCATGGGTGATGGCGAGGTTCGTGAAGTTACCTCGATCGACCGGTAAGGCGATCGCTCGACGCTCAAAGCCGTCCAATTCGATCACCAGCGGCTTGATCTCCTCCGCCTTCTTTTCGTCTTTCTTCTCGCCCTCGGCGCCGGCATCGGCCTTCTTTTCCGTATCCGCGGCGGGGGCATCTTTCTTTTCCTCTTCCGTTTTTTCGCCTTCGGATTTCTTCTCTTCAGCCGGCTTTTTCTCTTTGTCCTTGTCGTCGTCCTTCTTCTTTTCCTCGTCCTTTTTCTTTTCGCCTTCTTTTTTCTTCTCCTCTTCCTTCTTCTTTTCGTCTTCCTTCTTCTTCTCTTCGCCCCACTTTTCTTCGTCACTCTTGGGCGCCCAGGGTGAACCGACCTCGTCCCGGAGCGGCACCACGAACAAGGTATCGGTATCGGAATAGACGAACGTCGTCCCGACGTCTTCATATAGCGGCGCGGAGAAGTTGCGATTGCTGGCGAAGAACAGGTACTCGCCCTTGCGATCGAACGTCGGCCAGGAGCTGGTGAACACCGCCGATGTGACCTGCTGTTTCTCACTCGGCTCTACGTGGTAGAGCCAAATCGAAGCGGTTGTCTGGTTGTCGTTGCTCTTTGTATACGCCAACCATCCCGAATCGTGAGACCAACTCAAGCGGCTCGAATTGCCCCACAAGTCGGCGTCAACCTGCTTGGTCTCGTTCGTTTCGATCGTATGCAGGTAAAACGCCCCGGTTTTGTCGACGAAGGCGATCCGTTTGGAATCAGGCGACCACGTCGGTCTCATGCGGAAGGTTTTCCCGTCCGAGGTGAGTTTCTTCGTTTCGCCGCGTCCATCCGACTGCATGACGTAGAGTTCGTATTCGCCGGTGGCATCCGAGAAATAGGCTATCCATTGCCCGTCGGGGCTCCAGGCGGGGTCACGCTCGGCGGCGCCGCTCGTTCGGGTCATGTCCCGCGGCGACCCTTTCTTCGCTGGCACCGTCCAAATGTCCCCGCGAGATTGCAGCACCGCCCGTTGACCGGTCGGAGAGATGTTCCACGCTTGGACAAACTTGCTGCCGTCATAATCACGCGCTCGGATCAGCGGACGATCGCCGGGGATCACCACGTCGACGGCCCGCGACTTCCCGGTGCTCAACGAGAGTAAGTGCAGTTCAGGGCCGTTTTGGAAAACGATCTCGCCCTTCCCGTCCGGTCCGGGTCCGACTGCGGGCCATTTCACGTCGAAGTCCTTGAGCTGGGTGATCTGCTCGCGCTTTCCGCTCGTCGTGTCGTAGGACCAAATGTTGAGGCGATGCTCCGGGCCGGCGTCCGACATGTAATAGACCTTGGATCCGTGCCACATCGGCTGCGAATCCGTCCCCTCCCAATCGGTAATCTTCTTCGAGGTTTTATTCTGCAAATCGAAGAGCCAGATGTCGGTCGCCATGCCGCCGCGATAACGCTTCCACGTTCTGTGGTCCGTCGTGTGCGGCGTGTAGGCGAGCCATCGACCGTCCGCGCTGATCGACCCATTGGTACCATAGGGCACGGGGACCTGCGTCGGCAGTCCACCCGCAGCCGGTGTGGTGAACAACTGCATTTGCCGCTGCAGACCGGCGAACCCGTTCGTGAAGTACAACAACTTCCCGTCCGGCGTCCAATCACAGAGCGTCTCAGCCGCAGGATGGTAGGTGACGCGCGTGGGCACCCCGCCGTCAACCGGGATGGTGTACAGGTCGCGGTTGCCTTCGTAGTTGCCGACGAAGGCGATGGTCCGACCATCAGGGCTGAATCGCGGAAAGTTTTCCAGACCCGGCGGGCTTGCCAGCGGCGAAGCCAACCCGCCTTCGCGGGGCACGACCCAGATATCATTGGCGTAGACGAAGACGATCTGCGTTACGCTCACGTCGGGATAACGCAACATTCCCGCGTGCGGACGATGGCTCCCATCCGCCGGCGGAGCGCCCTTGAATTCCACTCGTTGGGTCTTGACTTCGTACGAAGCAGGTTTGTCTTGTGCGTAAGCGACAAACGCGAATGAAACCGAGAATAGAACCGATGAAAAGTTTATGCGCTTGGTCACGATCAAAACCTCCTCTTAGTTCGTTTGAAGTAGGGCCTACTACGGCCGTCGGAGCTAAGTTAGCGGGCGGTCGAGCGAGGTGTCAACGGCCCGGTGTGCAAATTACAATTGGTTACAATCGCGCGCTTCCGTGTCCGGCGTTGTTTCGGCGTTTCGACGTTTCTGCGTTTCATTCGTATCCCAATTCGACGAGATCATCCTCGTCCAATCCGAAGTGGTGACCAACCTCGTGGAAGACGGTTTTACGGATTTCGTGAATGATCTCGCGGCGACTGCGGCAGATGCGCTCGATGTTGCGTTGATAAAGGATGATGCGGTCGGGAAGTTGCGCGGGATTTTCGACGCCGCGCTCCGTGAGCGGTGTTCCCTCATAAAGCCCTAGTAGATCGCGGGGATCGTCGACGTCTGCCTCCTTACAGGCCTCCGGGTCCGGTACCGCTTCAACGTCGATGAACACTTCCTCCAGATAAGCGGCGAATGGCGCGGGGATGTCCGCAAGGGCCTGGCGCACCAATTCAACGAATTCATCGGCTGACAGCTTCATTCGCATCGCCCACGGTTCTAGCCGATAGGGAGGCCCATCGCAAAACACGGCTGGTCGGGCGGGCACATTTGCGTTAGGATACGATCGATGATCGACGCAGTTTTATTCGATCTTGGCGACACGCTGCTGCACTTCGAGACCGATCAAGCGCGGCGGTTCCTCGAATCCGCAACCCGACCGGCCTATGACCGTTTGGTCGAGCTGGGCTTTCGTCTGCCGGAGTACAAGGTCTACTTTCGAGCCATTAAACGACGCTTCCTTCGCGCGTACTTGTGGTCGCGATTGATCCGTCGCGAAGCTAGACTTTTCGACGCCTTTCACAGATTGCACCACCGCATGGGCATCGACATCGACGACGCCCAGATGACCGACCTCGCCATGCGCTGCGTCCCACCGTTCCGCCGGTTCTTCGCTGTCGACGGCGAAGCACGTCCGGTGATGGCCCAGCTTCAAGCCGCGGGATTCAAGCTCGGTTTGGTGTCCAACACTTTGTTTCCCGGATTCGCGATAGACGATGTGCTCCGACACGAAAAGCTGTTGGAGTGCTTCCCGATTCGGGTCTATTCTTCGGACGTCGGCTACATGAAGCCGCACCGGCGGATTTTTGAAACGGCCCTCGATCAACTTGGCGTCGCCGCCGAACGCACCGTTTTCGTTGGCGATCACGTCGATAAGGATGTTCGAGGGGCGGCCCGTCTGGGAATGAAAACGATCCTGATGGTAAAAAACGGCCACACCCCACGAGGCCGGACCCGTCCCGATCATGTCGTCCGCGCCCTATCGGAGGTACCGGCCGCGCTGCACCTGTGAAGCTCCGTCATGCGCTCGCCTCTCGCCCCGGAACGGTTGCTCGCCGCCTACGCAGCGGGGATTTTCCCCATGGCCGACGAGGTGGGCCACGTTCACTGGCTGGCGCCCGATCCACGAGCCATCATCCCCCTGAACGGCTTCAAAATCTCGCGCTCGTTGCGGAGCGCGCGACGCGGGGGCGCATTCACCATCACGATCAATCGAGCATTCGTCGAGGTGATTGAGGCCTGTGCCGATCGTGCGGATGGGACTTGGATATCCCAGGACATTCACGACGCCTATTGTAGATTGCATCAAGCGGGCTACGGCCATAGCGTGGAAGCGTGGATGGGGGATCAACTGGCGGGTGGGCTGTACGGCGTCGCCATCGGCGGCGCCTTCTTCGGCGAGTCCATGTTCCATCGCGCAACCGACGCCTCTAAAGTTGCCTTGGTCGTGCTCGTCGAACGAATGCGAGAGCGGGGATTCACCCTGCTGGACGTGCAATTCATGACCGATCATCTACGTCAATTCGGAGCGGTGGAGATTTCGCGCATAGAGTACGAGACGCAACTTCACAAGGCAACCCGGCTCCCCTGCTCATTCGTCGATCACCCTGGCGCGATCACGCTAAACTAGGAGCGCGCCCTAAAACCCCTCTCCCCCGCCTCGGGGGGTCAGACGAGCCGACCGAGGAGGGAGGGTCCGAGGGCAGGGTGAGGAGGCTCATTAGTAGGTTCCAAGGTTGATGCTTTATGACCTACAGCCTACAGCCTACAGTCTAAAGCCTGCGCTAGCAGCCCGTGGTGAAACGTCGTTCCGGGTTTGTTCGCCTTTATCAGGCGGCGAGGCGGACCAAGGGGCTTGATCGCCTTTGCACCGCATGGGTCGGCGCCAGGAAGCGGCAAACATCAATCCACACTGTCCGCAATGCCGCCCAGAAGGCCGGACAGCGCGCGGCCAAACGCCGCAACGCCGCCGCGCTCAGACCCTGCAAGCCTCGGGCCGTTCCCAGGCCCAGCATCTTCCGCAGCACCAAACTCAGATTGAATCCGGCGACGTGAATCAGCAGTCGTTTGAGTATGTTGGGATGTTCCCGCAAATGCGTCCGACGCATCCCGCCCGTGTCATAACAGTGCGCGAAACTCCGCTCCACCAA
>JAGVHG010000045.1 GCA_020056715.1 Phycisphaerae bacterium
CTCCTTTCTGCCCGTTCCGCCGCAGGCGGACGGGCTGAATCCGGTTGACAACCGAGTCATCACCATACTTTCTTTACATACACTTCGGAGCGCCACCCTTTTTTCCGGAAGCCACGAAGCGACGGGAAGAAGGAAGGCACGTAGAAACGGCGACATCGTAGAAATCCCCAGCCGCGGAACATCCAGCCCCATGCGAAGACGGGGGGGGTTGAACAAGCTCGCTCCAATACTCAAGGGTGTAGGCGCTTACCGCGGCGCTCCATCCACCCATATAACTTAACTGGTGATCGGTGGGCGTAGGGTGTCAGAGCGATCGGGCGGAGAAAATAAGTGACTCTCCCTCCGCAACCCCAAAGCCAAAACCCCGGAATCAAATCGTAGGAGCCGTCGAAAGAGGACCGGTTTCGATTCTTTCACACGCTCTTGAGCGTAGCGAAGGAGTCGAGTCCGGTGGAGTTACCGGCGATCGAGGAGTAAACCGGCTGTGCAAGGCAAAGGAACGGTAGGTACATGCACCTGCCCTGCAAGGCTCATGGGATTCCGAGAACGAAGCTCTCATAAAAGCCAACGTAGTCCCAGAGATCGATGTCATCATCGATATCAAAATCCGCGTCGCAGCATTCTGCATTGACCATTCCTGGCACGTCTCCGGAAAAACATCTCTGGAAAATCGCAGCATCTTTCAGATTCAGCAGATGATCTCCATTCAGGTCACCAATCGGCGTCGTCAGTGTGAAGGTCGCTGCCGCAATCTCCGTATCCGTTAAATCCGGACCACTTCCGCCGAGTCCGCTGTCGGTGGTCCACCACACGCTGATCCACACCCCACGACCATCCGTTGCAAGGGACATTCGGGTATCGAAACCATCATCGAAAGCAGCATTGGTGTTCAATGGAGTTGGCGCCGTCCACGTTAAGCCGTGATTCGCGCTCCGAGCCACCAGAATATCACGCTCGGTCCCTATGGTTCCCTCTAAATCGTCGCTTGTCTCCCAGGTGACGACCCAGTGTCCCTTGCGATCCGTCGCGAACGATTTCCAGCTCACGTAATCCCACCCGCTATCGACCGCCGCGTTGCGATTCAGGGGCGCAGGATCGCTCCACGTCGCTCCATTATCGGTACTCACAGCGACAGTAATGTCATAATCTGTGCCCACGGTTCCATCGCGGTCGTTATTGGAGTGCCAAACGACGATCCAATTCCCCCGTTCGTCCGTGGCGATGTTCGGTTGCACATCATTCGCTGCGCCGTCAGTTACCGCGTCGTTGTTCAGCGGCGCTGGCGGTGACCAATTGGCCCCGTTGTCTTCGCTGCGCGCGAATCGAATATCGAAGTCACCTCCGACGGATCCTTCCTGCGAATTCCAGACGGCAATCCACGTTCCGTTTCTATCCGTAGCAACGCCGTAGCGCAAGCCCCAGAGAGGGCCTTCCGCCGCCGAATCGCTTGATGCGTCAGTGTTCAGCGGCACTGGTTCGCTCCATGTGATGCCGTCGTCAATACTCCGCACAAATAGAATGTCCGGGTCAGTCCCGAGGGTGTCGCCGAGGGAGCCCTGTGAACCCCATAGGACGAGCCACGTTCCGTTTTTGTCTGTGGCTAGGACCGGAGCGAAATCCCGACGAGTATCTGCGGTAGCATTACTATTCAACGGCAGCGGCTCGTTCCACGAAGTGCCACCATCGTCGCTTCGCCGAAAGAAGATATCGCCGTCGCTACCGATGGGGACGTTTGAATCACCTTTGCTTTCCCATACCGCGACCCACGTGGTCAAGCCGTTGGACTCGATGTCACAGAAATTAACGATGGTGGAACCTTCATACAAAGCCGCCGGCATTGTCCAATTGCTCCCGTCAGTGCTTCGTGAGAAGAGCACGCGGCTGATCCAGGTTGGGTATGTTGGGCCCGTGATCCAGAGGACGCCCCACTGCCCGAGATCACTGGATGCGACTCGGGGATTGAAGTCGAAAATGGTATCGCTGTGTGCATTGGGGTTGATCGTGAACGGCGGCGAGATCGGCGGGCCGAACGGTGGGGCGCCGACGACAACGGCGGAGCACAAAATTAGAATGAATAGACATGCGACTCGTCGGAAGCAATTGCTCATCGCCTTACCCTCCACAGTCGATGTTGAAACTCGTAGCCATTTACAGCAATTTACCCCGATGGCTCACCTTTTGTCAAGCCTTGTAGCAGCGTAGGTCGGGTCATCGACCCGACATCATTCTACGTCCTTCGGAACAGTAACGCCGCGTCATGTCCGGTGAAGCCGGTGGAAAGCTTCAAGATGGTATGCACTTCCCGATCCGTTTGCGATGTCACCAAGGGAACGGGGAAAAAGGCCGTCCGGCGATTGGAATTCAGCGTGCCCGGCACCGACTGGTGCTTCATGGCCAGGAGGGAGGCGATGGTCTCGATCACTCCGCAGGCCGCGAGCATGTGGCCCACGTGGGGTTTGAACACCGTCGCCACCGCACGCTCGGCACGCGATCCCAAGGCCTCTTTGAGGCACGCCGCTTCGTAACCATCCGAAAGCCCCGTACTCGCCCCGTGCGGGACGACGAGGTCGATTTCGTCAGCCCGGACGCCGGCCGTCTTCATGGCTTCGTCAATCACACTTCGAAGCCTGCCCGCCCGAACGTCGGGGATCGTCTGCTTCCAGCCTTGATGGGCGAAGGCCCCCCCGGCGTACATGGCATAGATCGTGGCCCCGCGCTTTGCGGCGTGCGCCGCGGACTCCAGCACCATCGCCCCCGCGCCCTCTCCAACGTAAAAGCCCGATGAGGTGGAGTCGAAGGGACGCATCCCGTCGGCATCGCGAGCGTACAGATCGAGTCGGCGGAACCATTCCAGCCGCACGCCGGTATCGAACGACTCCCCGCCGACGACGATCATCACCTCGGCCTGTCCCGACCGAATGCGTTGCGCGGCGATCTCGATCGCGAACGCCCCCGACGAACATGCGTTGTGAACACTCGTGGAGAAGCCGTGGAGTCCGAACGCTTTGCTCACCAAATGCACATAAAGGAACGCCTGCATGTTGTAGAAGTACGGGGAGAGCAGCTCATACACCGGCGGCGGACCCTGCGTCGGCGGCGGGCCGGTTAGCAAACCGAAGAGACGGCAGACCGTAGGCTCCACCCCCGGCGCCTCGAAGGCTTGAATCACCCCGATCGTGTTTTGGTCGCGATCGTACGAAAACGCCGCGTCGGCGAGGGCCAGTTCGATCGCCAGCAGGGCATAGCCCAGGTCGCGGTAGCCCTCGCAACCCTGCTCCGCCGAAGCGGCCATGTGCTTGCCTAGCCCCGGAACGGAATCGACGGAGGGCATCGAAACGACCGGCAATTCCGCGGTCTTACCAACGTCGATAACCAACGACCGACGTTGGGCGTTTGATCGCCCGGCGATCAGCGAAGCCCAAAGGGCCTCACGCCCGACGCCGATTCCGGTGACCGGTCCTACGCCGGTGATGACTACCTCGCGGGGATTGGAGTTCATTCAAGGTTTCTCAGGCAGCCGCCAGGACGATGCTGCTGTTGTACCCGCCGAACCCGGCCGAGTTGTTCAGCACGTATCGCACCCGCGTCTTACGCACAGCGCCTTGGACCGCGTCCAAAGCGCAAGGTTGGAGCACCTTATCGAGATGCCAGGTGGGAATCAATGTTTGCCGTTCGAGGCTGAGCACGCAGCAAGCCGCCTCCGTCGCCGCCGCGGCGTAGCTCAGAGGATTGCGAAGGACGCCCGTAGCATCACGTTCTGCCCTTTCCCCTTTACCGCATCGTGTGGTAAACACCCTGAAAAGCCCCTTGACTGCCCATAACAATATTGCTATAGTTGGAGCGTAGGGAACGTGCCCAAGACCGAACTGATCTTTTACCGCGACGATCTCGGCCAGGTTCCGGTCGTCGAGTGGCTCCGTGAGCTACGCCGCAAGGACAAAAAGGCTTACGCCAAATGCAATGCTCGGATCCAGGTTCTTGCCCAGCTTGGCCACGAGCTTCGACGTCCGATGGCCGATTACCTTCGGGACGGGATTCACGAGCTACGCATCCGTCACGGGCACGTGAACTACCGGATATTGTACTTCTTCCACGGCCAGGCCGTCGCGATACTCGCTCACGGCCTCACCAAGGAAGACGAGGTGCCCAATGCCGACATCGAACGAGCGATTCTACGGAAGGAAGCCTTCGCCAAAAACCCGGCAAAGCATACGTACCCGGAGGACGACCAAGATGCCTAAGACCACCGACGCACTAAAGATTCTCGACCGCATCACCGGCGACGACGCCGAGCTTCGCGAGTTGATACAACAGGAGACGGTCAACGTCCACGTCGCACGCCTCATCTACGACGCTCGCACCCAAGCCGGGCTGACCCAGGAGCAACTCGCCGAACGAATCGGCACTAAGCAGCCCGTCATCGCTCGCCTCGAGGATGCCGATTACGAAGGACACTCCCTCACTATGCTTCAACGCATAGCCGAGGCTCTGAATCTCGCTCTCGATATTCGATTTGTACCCAAGGAGCAAGCCATCGCCTAAGCCGCCTTGGGCATCCGCAAAGCGGATGCATGGTTCTCAAGCGGCGGCCAGGACGATGCTGCTGTTGTACCCGCCGAACCCGGCCGAGTTGTTCAGCACGTATCGCACCCGCGTTCGACGCACAGCGCCTTGGACCGCGTCCAAAGCGCAAGGTTGGAGCACCTTATCGAGATGCCAGGTGGGAATCAATGTTTGTTGTTCTAGGGACAAAATGCACGCGGCCGCCTCCATCGCCGCCGCCGCGCCCATCGGGTGCCCCGTCAGGGCTTTAATGGAACTAAAGGCAACCCCGTGCGGAAAACAGCGCTGCATGACCGCAACTTCGATGGCGTCGTTTTGCGGCGTTCCGGTTCCGTGAGCGCAGACGTAATCAATGTCGCCGGGTGTCAAGCCCGCGTCACGAAGTGCCTCCATCGTGGCACGACTGAGCCCGTCGCCTTCGGGATGAGGCCGAGTGGGATGGTAGTTCTCACATGCCACAGCCGCCCCCACGACGCGGGCCCGGATCGGCGCCCCGCGAGCCTTGGCCGATGATTCACGCTCCAGGACAAACATCACCCCGCCCTCCCCGACCAGCAACCCGTCGCGCCGCTCATCAAAGGGGCGACAGACCTCGGCGGCCATAACTCTCAAACGCATGAAGCCGATGAACGCCAAGCGGCTGAACCCGTCAGCCCCCCCGGCCAGCGCCACGTCGCATCGCCCGTCCAAAAGCTGTCTCCGGGCTGCCGTGATCGCCATGTTTCCAGCCGCGCACGCCCCGTATAAATCCACCGCCCGAAAGCGGCTCGATCCTTGAGTCGTGCCGCGAGGTGGTCCGCCCTGAGGCACGCCCAAGTCGGCGGCGACGTTCCGCGCCAGGCAGCCCGGGCAGGCCCCGACGATCTTCCTCGCGTGGTCGGCGGAGAGCCATTCATCAGACGGGGAGCCTAGTCGCTCCTCGATGAACTCCGTCTCACCCATGGTGGTGCCGACAATGATCGAAACGCGCGGGGCCGAGACTCGTGAAAGTGACAAACCTGCCGTGGCGACCGCCTCCCGCGCCGCAGCCACCGCCAATTGCGAAGCCCGCCCCATCGACCGATCCACGGAGACAGGGTCACGAACCTGGCACGCAACCTTCCGCGACAACTCACTCGTATCCAGGCCGTCGACCGGCCCTGCGCCTGATCGCCCGGTGCAAAGCGACTCCCAAAATAGCTTCTCTCCGCAGCCGATCGGCGAGAAAATACCCATCCCGGTAATCACGATGTCGTCGGACATGACGAAACGTCAAAAAGTCAAAAAGTCAAAACATCAAAAACGCCTTTTTGACGTTTTTGGCGTTTTGATGTTTCAAGCGGCGGCCATGCGATCGCGCATCATATCGAAGATGTCGCCCAAGCAGCTCACCCGACGGATCACGTCCTCCGGCAACTCCTGACGGATAATGGACTCGATTGTGGCGATCATGTGTACCGCGTCGAGCGAATCCAACCCGACCTCAACAAGCGATTTGGTCAGGTCGATCTGCTCGACGGGAACGTGAAGCGTGTCGGACAACCAATCCAATATTTCGGCTCTCGCCGATTCGTAGTTCTTCATCGTCTTATACCCCCCGAACGCTATGCGCACCAACCTCTCGCCGAACCGCTCACGGGCGGTTCGGCTGCTGGCTGAACCGTTGAAGTTATCCGTTGAGACGCCTTCAGGCCGGCGAGCGGATAATCAACGTGGTCAACCATCCATTGCATTACCCGAGTTCGCCATTGCCGATAGCCATCCGCTCCCCGCTCCGCGCGGACGAGCAACTCGATCCGGTCACATTCACGGATCGACGCGAAGATCGCGTCCTTCACTTTGGAGTCCAGACCGACCGTATCCCGCTCGAATTGTTCGACATTGTTGATCGACCGCGCCTTGATCCCGAAACACATCCCCAAATGCACGTGCGGATGCCATTCGGAGGGCATCTTCGCCGCCCAGGCCCGTGCAAGCTCCATTCGGTCCGGATTCACGAACACCATGGCCAGCCCCGCGCCTGCCGCTGCGTCCAACGCGTAGTCGCCGAAGCGGCTGACGCGCTCGACAAACAGATCCGGGCGATCCATGAACCGAAAAAAAAGCGCCCGCCCTACCCCTTGGTAGGCCACGTTACGGGCGTATCCCTCCAACAAGTCGAGCTTTCGCAAACTGTTCTCGTCGTTGGGATAGTCAAAGAATGCGAGTTTGAATCCGTACCCGTCGTAGCATAAAGACCCGTGCAACGGGTCAAGGCCGGTCGCCACCTGTGTCAATTGTCGCGCATCGTGGTTGCGCATGCCCGACCAGAATCCGAGTCCGACGTAATGCAAATATCGAAACTCCGGCCGGGGGCGGACGATATCGGCCTCGAACGCCGCCGGTGAATACGAAAACAAGCCGCGAAGCGTGTATCCCATGGCCGCCCCCTCTTCGGCAAAGGGGCGATACAACGCGGGCAACGACTCACAATAACTTTTCCAGGCCGTCGCGGAGTGGCGAGCGATCATCGCGTTGAACCCACCGGCGAAGCTTGCAAGAATCGAGTTGACCCGCTCGACGTCTGCTGGCGCAGAGACGAGAAGCCCCAGACGATCGACCCGCATTTTCTGCGGACGTATCGCCCACGCGGCGAAAACGTACCGCCACCACCCCGTCACCGCAGCCAAAGCCACGATGATCGCGCCAACACCGGCTATGGATGTCCAGCTTGTCATACGCCAGGCCTACGCCTTCCGGTCGATCCAATCCGCAAAGGTGACGGGCAGCAATATCAGGGAAGATGCCGCCACCGTCCCCCCACGCCCAAGCATCGGATGAGTCCTGGCGCGCTGGAACGGGCGGCACCTAAACCGCAACCTGAACAGCGACCGTATTCCCCCTACCGGCCCTCAAAGCTGTACCATCCGACTACCCCCATTATAAGCCTTACCGTCGCCCGCTGAAAGAGCATTGTAACGGTTTTTTGCGATTTGTTGCTTTTCAGCCCCCACCCGGTAGCCAGTCACCCCGATAATAGCCTTTCCAGTTGCGGGGTTCGTGCCAGTGCCCTAGCATCGCGGGGGCTTTGGGTAGCCTTAATATCCTATTTTGACACAGGCGTCAATCACGTTGGCTTGGCTCTATCGGTATTCCATCCGTCACCCTAAGCGAGTTATCGCCCTTGCGGTTCTTCTAACCGTCGCCATCTCCCCAGGCGTACTGCGTCTCAAACTTCGGACCGATGGTCACGCGCTCGTTCCCGCCGATGCCCCCGAAATCCAACAGGACAATCGCATTCGGGCAGATTTCGGCCTTGACGACCCCCTGGTCGTGTTCATCCGCACCTCCCACCCCCAAGGGCTTTTCAACACCCATACGATCCAAATGGTTCAGGACCTAACCGACGCACTCGAAAAGCTGGAGGGCGTTCAGGAAGCGAGTGTGTTCAGCCTCGCTACGGAGGTGAGCGACCGAGTGTTCCCGGGGACTCTACGGTTCCGGCGGTTCCTCGACCCCATCCCAACAACCCCGCAGGAATTGGACACCCTCCGCAAGGACATGATCGACGTGCGTTTGTACAACGGCACACTGATCTCCAAGGATGAGAAAGCGACCGCCGTGATGGTCGGCGTGCCGCCCGGCGCCGACCGGGCCGTCTTCTACCGTCGCGTCCAGGAGATCGTGGCCGCACAAGGAAAAATTCCGGAGACGATTGACATCATCGGCGCGCCCGTGGCGGAGGCCCTGCTCGGCGCGCACATCCTCGAAGACCTCGGCGTACCCACGTCACTGTTGGGCGGTTGGTCCGCATCACACGAAAGCGAACTCCCGATGGGTCCGCCGAAAAACCTGCACGATCTTCGACGATTCATCGCCCGACATGTCGGCCTGGTCCCTTTGGCGATCGCCATCATGGCCTTGGTGTTCGTCCTTCGGTTTCGCAGCGTGACCGCCGCCGCACTGCCCCTCATCGAGGTGGGGGCGTGCTTGATCGTCGTCTTCGCCATCATGGGTTGGTTAGGCATACCTGTGTACCTCACCACAACGGTCATGCCCATCATCCTCACGGCGACCGGAATTACCGACGAAATCCATGTCTTCAGCCGCTACCGTCATCAACTGCTTGCCCGGCCCGGTGAGCACCACATCGACGTACTGTTATCGACGATGAAAGAGATGACTCCGCCGGTGGTGATGGCCTCGCTCACCACGGCCATCGGGTTCCTCTCCTTTGCGGTGTCGTCGATCATTCCCGTTCGCACATTCGGACTCTTCACCGCGTTCGGGATCGTCTTCTGCATGACTTGGTCCCTGTCGGTGATCCCCGCGATGTTGACCTTGATTTCGCCGGAGCGATTTACCGGTCGGCGGCGTAACTGTGAATCAGAGCCGGGAACGGCAGCGACCGGAGTGGGAGAGTTGCTCGAAGGACGGTCACTGTTTCGGTGGCTTGGATCGGCCGTCATCCGTTGGCGCGCCGTCGTCTTGCCCGTGGCCCTTTTGCTTACCGTGGCCACACCGTTGGGAATCCGCAAAATCGTCGTGCAGGACAGTTGGATCGATGGATTTTCTGAAGAGAGCGACTTTCGCCGCGCGACCGTCGCCTTCAATGAGCAGTTTCTCGGCACGCATATCCTCCAGGTCTGCGTCGACGCCGGCCACGTAGCGCTGACCGGCGAATTGAATGCTGACGCCATTGAGGTTCGTTGGATTAAGCTGCCGAGCGAGACAGTCGCTGACCCGCAAACACTGGTCGGGCGACGGATTCGACTGCGAAATATGGAAGAACCGGGCTTTGTCGGACCGCCAAGCCGCGTTGACGAGCTTCGCCGGACCTGGTGGTCTTGGATCCAGACCGCAACCCGCCAAGGCGATCGGATTCTCGTCGGCTGCGAACCGAGACACGGCTCGGCGCAGTTCGCGTTGCATCTCACCCCCGGCGACAAGGCCCGATACGACATCACGACTTCGCCGCTCCTCAGGCCCGAGGTTATTCGGCGAATCGCCGACCTGGAATCCTTCATCGAAGGCCACCACGACGAGGCCGTCGGCGGCGTGCTCGGAACCGCGGACTATGTTTCCACCGTCAGTTACATGAGCCGAGGACGCAAAGAGGCCGAACGCGCCATTCCTGAAAACGTAGAACGCATCGAATGGATCTGGGGCGAATACGAACGCCTTCGCGGCTATGACCGCCGACGCCAGCTTGTCGATACGGAATACGGTCGGTCGATCGTTACAGTCCTCATGAAAAATGCAAACTTCGTCGGGACGGCCCGCTTGATGGGCGAGATTCGCGACTACGAACGCACGAATCTAACTCCGCATGGCATATCGCTCTCGTTCGCCGGCGACGTGGCCGTCAGTCAAACCCTCATCGACGCCATCGTCGGAACGCAAGTTGTTTCAGTCGTCGGATCGTTGGCCGGAGATTTCCTGATTACCGCGATCCTCGGTCGATCGCTGATCTTCGGCCTGCTCTGTGTTCTGCCGTGTTCGCTCGCCATCCTGCTCAACTTCGCGGTGATGGGATGGGTGGGCATGCCCCTGGGCGTGGCCACGTCGATGTTCTCCGCGATGACTTTGGGTATCGGCGTGGACTATGCGATTCACTTGCTGGAGCGCTACCGGCTATCGCGTGCCGACGGTCTCGACTTACGCGACGCCTTGCGCGAAGCCGTCGCCACCACCGGCTCGGCCATCTCCATTGATACCCTGGCGGTGTGCCTGGGGTTTGGAATCATGATGCTCTCCCAGGTGCCGGCCAACGCCCGTCTCGGCGGCCTGTTGGTCCTTAGCCTCGTGAACTGCTTCGCCGCGACCATACTGATCCTGCCCGCCATTCTAAGTCTTCGCCGAGGTCGCCCACGCGCATAACGCTAAACCGAACGTAGACGATCCCTACTCCAAACCCCGCGCCCGTTCTGAAATCTCAAATCTGAAATCCCTGCCAACCCGCCGCTTCAACCCCTTCTCACCCTTCAACCCCTTGAACCCTTCAACCCCTTGAAC
>JAGVHG010000007.1 GCA_020056715.1 Phycisphaerae bacterium
AGGCGGGGCAATCGACAATCCGCCTAGTGGTGTTGCCACACTACCTTCGACAGATCAATCCCCTGTTGGGCCATTTCATACAGCGGGCTCATGTGCCGCAGATGGTACACGGCCTTAACGACCTCCTTGATCGTGTAATCTATTTCCTCTTCCGTTGTGAATCGGCCAAGTGAAAACCGGATCGAGCTATGGGCGAGGTCGTCGCCGAGTCCCAGACCCTTGAGCACGTAGCTCGGTTCGAGAGAAGCGCTGGTGCAGGCACTGCCGCTGCTGACCGCGATGTCAGAAAAGCCCATCATCAAGCTCTCGCCCTCGACGTAGAGGAAGCTCACGTTGAGCGTGTTGGGCAGACAATGCTGGGGGTTGCCGTTGCGACTAATCTCCGTCAGGTGCTCGCTGAGGCCCGCCCACATGCGATCGCGGAGTCCCGCGATTCGCACGCTCTCGGTGGGCATTTCGTTCATGGCGATCTCCGCCGCCGCCCCGCAACCGACGATGCCCGGGATATTTAGTGTTCCGCTGCGCATTCCACGTTCGTGTCCGCCGCCGTGAATGAGCGGCTGTAACCGCACTCGGGGTTTCTTTCGACGGACGTACAACGCCCCGACGCCTTTGGGTCCGTAGATTTTGTGGGCCGACAGGCTGAGCAGGTCGATGCCCATGGCCTCCACGTCGATGGGAACTTTCCCGAACGCCTGTGTCGCATCGGTATGGAAGATGATTTCGCGCTGTTTACAGAGGGCACCGATCTCCGCGATGGGGTGAATCGTGCCGACTTCATTGTTGGCGAACATCAGCGACACCAGGATGGTGTCGTCGCGCATCGCCTGTTTGACCTGTTCCACGCTGACCCGGCCAGTGGGATCGGGTTCGAGCCAAGTGACCTCATAGCCCTGCGTTTCGAGGAATTTGCAAGGGTCGATGACCGCCTTGTGCTCGATCCGGCAGGTGATGAGGTGTTTGCCCTTGTCGGCGTACATGTGGGCGACGCCGAGGATGGCCGTGTTGTTGCCCTCCGTCGAGCCGCTGGTCCAGATGATCTCCTTGCTGCCGGCGTTGATCACCTTGGCGACCTGCTCGCGGGCCTTATCCACCGCCTCTTCCGCGACCCACCCGTAACGATGGTTGCGGCTGGCGGCGTTGCCGAAGTTTTCGCGAAAGTACGGCAGCATGGCGTCAAGCACACGCGGATCGACCGGCGTCGTGGCGTTGTTATCCAGATAGACGGACTTCATCTCACGAACTCCCTGACAGGCGTCTGTCGCAAAGGCACGGGTTCTCGATGAACCAGGTGCAGGCCGACGGAGACCGTTGGGTCATCCACTAGCTCGGCCAGCGTGACACTCTCCAAAAACTCTTTGAGCCGATCATGGATACGATGGGCCGGCTGGCGGATCGAACAGCAGGACTGCAACTCGCACGGGTTGCGGTGCGCGTCCGGACCGGCGGAAACGCATTGCACGAAGTGGACCGGCCCTTCGATGGCCGTGATCAACTCGTGCAGACTGATGGATTCCGCGGGTTTCGCCAGACAATACCCACCCGCCGAACCGCGTTCACCGACCACCATACCCGCGCGGGCTAGCGCCTTCAAAATGTTGGTGAGGATCGGCAGCGGAACTCGCGACGCCGTAGCCAACTCCCGAGCGCTCATCACACCCTCCACCCGCTTGGCCAGGTAGGAGAGCGCGATCAAGGCATAATCCGTCTTTTTCGTCAGCGCTAGCATCTTGTTGACCCTAACCGGAACGGCACTCAGGCCGCATCCTATTAGCATATAGCACTAAATCGGTACTATATCAACACCCCTTGGGCCACTTTTTTCTGCAAACACGCCAGAAAACGTAGAAATTATGGAGACCGTTCGTAACATCATGTCATAAAAGCACTTACGGGACAATAAAACGAAACAGAGGGGATGTTGATTGTTGCCTCGTCTCGTAGGGCCTATGCTAGTTCCCGGTTGTGGTCATAACGCAGAGAAGGATCGTGCCACTGTGCAATTGGAAAACGAATACCGGGCGATTAGTGCCGGAGCGGCGATCGTGGACCGTTCGTATCGCGCACTTTTGGAGGTGACCGGGGCCGATCGCGCGACTTGGCTGCACAATCTCACCACCAATCAAGTTAAGAACCTCGGCCGCGGCGAGGGGAACTATGCGTTCGCGTTGAACAGTCAGGGCCGGATTCTGTTCGACGTGAACCTGCTGGTCCGGGCCGAGTCGATCTGGCTGGACTTGGATCGTCGTTTCTTGGAGACGGCCAAGATACATTTCTCAAAATACGCCATTACCGAAGACGTGACGGTCGTCGATCGCAGTGCAGAGTTCGTGCGCTTCGGGCTTGTCGGTCCCGGCGCCGTGGCCCTTCTCGCCGAACTCGGCGTGGCCAACGCGGTTGCCATGGCGCAACTGAACCACGTAACAATTGAATTACCCGTTGCCGATCAGAACCGTCCGCCCCAGGCGGATCAAGGAGCGGTCCACGCTGCGGCAGCAATTAACCGCTCCATATCTGTCGCGGTTCTGGTTGTGCGCCACGATTTCTGTGGACCCTTCGGTGTGGAGCTGTTCGTACCCGCGGAGCAGGCCGTGGAGTTCCGGCGGGAGTGCTGCGCATCCGGCAAGGCCGTGCCCGTTGGAGATGATGCCGTGCAGGTCCACAGGATCGAGGCGGGGATTCCCTGGCCTGGGCACGAGATTACGGACGAGTATCTACCCGCCGAAACGCGGCAACTCGAACGCGCGGTGAACTATCAGAAGGGCTGTTACCTGGGCCAGGAAGTCGTCGAGCGCATGCGTTCCCGCCAAGTCGTCGCCCGTCAACTCGTCGGCCTGCGCCTCGACGGTTCCGCAATTCCAGCTTTGAGATCTGAGATTTCAGATCCCGAAGGCAGGTCTATCGGCCAAGTGACGAGTTCTTGTTACTCCCCGGCTTTGAACTGCCCCATCGCTCTTGGCTATGTCAAGACGGCGTCTTGCGCGACCGGCACCGCGTTACGTCTTGCTTGGGATGGCGGCGCTGCAGGAGTGGTCGTCGCAGATTTGCCGTTCACGTCACGTGCGGCGAACTAGTTCGGCCCCCGCTATTTCAGACTTCGATGTGCATTAGAATCGACACTCTGCTAAGAGAGACGCTATGATATGGGCCGCGGCTAGCGAGCGTCGCATAGTTGAGGACCGTTGATGAAAGTTTCAGTTGTTGTGGTGACCGGCGGCGGCCGGGGCATTGGCCGGGCGATCTGTCAGCGGTTCGCGGCGGAGGGGGCCCAGGTGGTAGCGGCCGCACGCACGCTCGCCGAGTTGGAAGAGACTCGCAGGGTCGTTGAACAACTGGGCGGGCGATGCCACGTTCAGCAGACGGACGTGTGCGTACCGGACGAGATCTATTCGCTCATCGAGACGACGGCCGGGCGGTTCGGACGCATCGACGTTTTGGTGAATTGCGCGGGTATCGCCCCGCAGGCGGCGATCGAGGAACTTGAACCGGCGTTGTTTACGACGATCATGGCCGTCAATGTGAACGCGGTGTACTACGCCTGTCGCCGGGTTTGGCCGGTGATGAAGAAGCAGAAATCGGGCGTGATCGTGAATATCTCCTCGATCGCGTCCGTCGATCCGTTCCCCGGCTTCGCCGCTTACGGAGCGGCCAAGGCGTGGGTGAACACCTGGACCAAGGCCCTCGCCGACGAGGGTCGGTGTCTGGGAATCCGCGTGTTCAGCGTAGCCCCCGGGGCGGTGGAGACGCGGATGCTGCGTGATTCGTTCCCGACTTTCCCGGCGGACCAAACGCTGCGCCCGGCGGATGTGGCCGATATGGTACATTCCCTGGCACAACCGGTGTGTCGATATGCAACCGGACAGACTGTGTTTGTTCGCCGGCAAGGCGACTAGACTGTTGTGGAGCGGAATGGGAGATTATCGATGAATCTGCATGGTTTCTTGTACGGGGACATTCCCACGGCTGCGGCCATCAACGCCGCGGAGGTCGTGGGAGAGGCTCGCAAGGCGCGTACCGCAACCGAAGGTTTGGACGCACGGCTTGATCGCATGACGCTTGCGTTCGAAGCCATGTGGACCTTGGTTCGCGATAAGTTGCAAGTGTCCGATGAGGATTTCGCGGCCCGGATGAACGACCTCGACTTGTCGGACGGCAGGCTCGACGGCAAGGTTCGCAAGGGGGCGGTAAGCTGTCCGAAATGCGGCCGGACGATCTCGCGGCGATTGCCGAAGTGTATATACTGCAGCCAGGCGATAGTGCACGATCCATTCGTCTAGCCGCGGAGGATGGTCAGAGCACCGGGCGCAAGCCCGGTGACACGGACGCGGAAAAGTGACCGTGGGCTGGCGCCCGCGGCTCTGAATGTTTGCGGGCGTAGCTCAATGGTAGAGTATCAGCCTTCCAAGCTGAATGTTGCGCGTTCGAGTCGCGTCGCCCGCTGTTTTCGGAAGTGCTTGTTCGGACAATGACTTAAAGCTGCGGAAGGACATCACCCAACCCTTCGATTCGCTTGGTTCTCGAGCGCCGGCCGGGACACCCTAGATGCAGAGTCGAATCCTGGGGCGGGCGGAGTCACCAGTGAGCGTGGTCGAGGATTTGGTAGGTGCCTCATGGGTAGCACTCTGAAGACACGAGAAGAGCTTCAGGCCGAGCTGCAGCGCCTGCAAGCCCGTCTTGTGGAGCTTGAGCGTACTGAGGCCGAACGCGAGCAGGCAGTGGCGGCGCTGCGGGAGAGCGAGGAACGCTGGCGGTCGCTCGTTCAGAATGCACCGAACATCATATTCACCGTTGACCAGGAAGGCAGAATCCTTTTCATCAATCGGACTGTGATTGGATTTACCGTCGAACAAGTCGTCGGCTCGAGTTCTTACAATTACGTGCCCGCTGAGTTTCATGACACGATGAGAAAGACGTTTGCCCGCGTTTTTCAGACGGGTGAAGCTGAGGACTACGAGAGCGAATCACTAGGTGACCACTGCAAACCTGCATGGTATTCCAATCGTATCGGTGCAATTCGGAAAAATGGGAAAGTGGACACCGCTATTGTCATCGCGTCCGACATCACCGAACGCAAGCGGGCGGACAAGGCGCTGCAGGAGGGCGAGGAACGGCTTCAAGAGCAGTTCCGTGAACTCAGTCTGGTCTATCAGTGCAGCCCGGTCGGACTCTCTGTGCTGGATCGCAATCTTCGTTTTCTGCGGATCAACCAAAGATTGGCGGAGATCAACGGGGTACCCATAGAGGAGCATTTGGGACGTACAATCTTCGAAGTGGTTCCGGACTTGGCGGAGCACCTACAAAGGCTTTGGCGACCCGTTTTCGAGAAGGGGGAGCCTGTCCTGGATGTTGAGATCCAGGGTGAAACCCTGAAGACGCCCGGCGAACAACGGCACTGGCTGGCCAGTTACTTCCCAGTGAAATCTGCGGCCGGGGAGGTAACGGGCCTCATTGCCGCAGTATCGGAGATCACGGAGCGCAAGCGGGCGGAGGATGAACTACGGCGGAGCGAGGAACGGCACCGTACCATCCTCCACACGACGATGGACGGCTTCTGGCGGGTGGACACGCGGGGGCGTCTGTTGGAAGTCAACGAGTCCTATTGCCGGATGAGCGGCTACAGCATGCAGGAACTGCTGGCCATGGGCATTCCCGACCTGGAAGCCATCGAAACGGCCTCCGACATTGCCATGCACATCCGGAACATCATGGCCAAAGGCTCGGGCCGATTCGAATCCCAGCACCGCCGAAAAAACGGGACCGTTTTTGACGTCGAAGTCAGCGTCCAGTACCAGCCCGCCGAAGGCCGGCAGTTTGTGGCTTTTCTGCGCGACATCACTAAGCGTAAACTGGCGGAGGAGGCGCTGCATACCTCAGAAGAGAAGTTCAAGGCGCTTGCCGAGCAGTCTATCACCGGCATTTGTCTTATCCAGGATGGTAGGTTCGTCTATGTGAATCCCCGCCTTGCAGAGATTCTGGATTTCAGGCAGGAGGAGATGATTGCCTTGCCGGTATTAGATCTTGTGGCAGAGCCGGATCGTGACATGGTAAGGGAGAACATGCGCAATCGCTTGTCAGGCGAAGTGCTGTCTGTGCGCTACACTTTTCATGCACTCAAGAAGGGCGGGACCGAAGTCCCTCTGGAAGTTCATGGAAGCGTCATGACACATCGCACGCGGCCGGCCGTCCTTGCCACAGTGTTGGACATCAGCGAGCGCAAGCGGGCGGAGGAAGAGAGGGAAGATCTGGAGGCACAGCTCCGTCAAGCGCAGAAGATGCAAGTCGTGGGCCAACTCGCCGGCGGCGTGGCCCACGACTTCAACAACATTCTGACGGCCATTCTCGGGAACGCCGAAAGGCTGCTCGTGAGAATGGAACTAAGCTCGGATGAGATTCCCACAGAGGTGACCAGAAGTGGACTGGAGGAGATCAAGTTCGCGGCCGAACGAGCGGCAGCATTGACGCGGCAACTGCTCGCGTTCAGCCGAAAAGAGATCAAAAGGTCTGTGGTGCTCGATCTTGGTCGGTTGATCCGCGATAAAAACGACATGCTCCGGCGGATACTCCGCGAGGACATCGTGTTCGATGTGAAAGTCGCATCAGACACACGTCGCATTCGCGCTGACGCAGCTCAATTCGAGCAGGTCATCATGAATCTTGTCCTCAACGCTCGCGATGCCATGCGGACACGAGGCACGCTGACCATCACATGCGCCAACACAGACTTTGATGAAGTGCAGGCCGCCGCTCACCTCGGCGCAAAACCCGGCCCGCACGTGATGCTTGCCGTCAGCGACACGGGCGTGGGGATGAGCAAGGAAACGATGGAGCACATGTTCGAACCGTTCTTCACGACGAAGCCGACCGGGAAAGGCACGGGGCTGGGCCTTGCAACGGTCTACGGGATCGTGAGGCAGACGGGCGGGCATATCTCTGTCGAGAGCGAGTTAGGCAAAGGCTCGACGTTCAGGGTGTACTTTCCGGCAGTCGAAGAGGAGGCCTCGAAGTCGGAGACGCCGCCCTCGGTTGAGGTAGGCGGAGATGAGGTGATCCTCGTATGCGAGGACGAAGAACTTGTACGCCGAGGCGTTTGCAAGGATTTGCGGGCCGCCGGATACACGGTCCTTGAAGCGGAGAACGGGAAACACGCCCTGGACGTGGCGGCGGGTTATGGCGACAAGATTGACCTGCTGGTTAGCGATGTCATCATGCCGGAAATGAACGGGAAACAGCTGGCTGAGGCGATGACCACGCGCTATCCGGAGATGCGGATTGTGTTCGTTTCGGGGTACACGGATGATGTGCTCGACGATAAGGTTTGCCGAGGTGAAGGGAGGGACTTCCTGCAAAAGCCCTTTGCCCCGAACGATCTACTACGGCGTGTTCGCAATCTGCTGGACCAGTCTTAGGCGGCGGCATGTTTTTCGCCCTGAAGGGGCGCAAACATGACAGCCCAGGGCAACGCCCTGGGAAACAAGAGCGCCACAATGACCAATGCCCTGAAAGGGCGAAACAAAATGTTTAATCCCACAAATGACGGCAAATCTTTCGCCCTTTCAGGGCTTGCGCGATTCGTGTCGTATGGTTCCCAGGGCGTTGCCCTGGGCTTACCTGTGACGGCCCCGTTGGGGCAAATCGTTCGCTCTTCAAGCGGATCGAGCCCCGCCGGATGTGTCACGGAGCCGCGAAACCACGCTGACGCACGAGGTGCTTGAGATGGTCACACGAGCGAGCGAAGCATCGCGACGCCGTCGGTGTTGCGATGTGCATCGCAGTCCCTCACATATCTCGTCATTCCAGGTGAGTATCCGGAGCACGAGACTGTACGCAGTGCTGCTGGGACTCGTGGCTTTGTTCTGGCTCCTGATTCGGTCCGGGCCGAAGCCATCGCGCTTGACTTACCCGTGCCAACAATCGGCCTTCGGGCTCGCGACAACCGCTTTCGGCGTGCCGTTCGTTGCCGCGGTTGCCACGGGCGGAGCCGCCTTCCGCCAACGTCTGCGAAGCGTTGAGGGAAGGATTGCGACGGTCGGGCTTGCCATCCTACTTCTCGCCCTCATGGTGTACGGGTTCTCCGAGCTGGGGTCAGGCCCGCCGCTGCTAAGCCCCCCGGCGGACCACTATCCTTCGATCTTTCTCATCAACGACGCGCGCGGCATTGAGCCAGGCCGGTTTGGCGGAGTGGATGATCTGGTCACGTTGATGGGGAGCACCGGCCTGAAATGGCACCGATCTCCGACTACCAGACTCACGTCCGGGCCTGGCGGCCTTATCGATCGCGATGATGTCGTGATCGTCAAAGTAAACTCGCAATGGCCGCAGCGCGGAGGTACTAACACCGACGTGCTGCGCGGCATTATCCGTCGCATCGTTGAACATCCCGACGGGTTCGTCGGGGAGGTCGTCGTGGCGGACAACGGCCAGGGTTTTGGCAGTTTGAATCGCACCGAAAACAACGCGGAGAATACTAGTCAGTCTGCACAAAACATCGTGAATGAGTTCGCCAACGAGGGATGGAGCGTCTCCGCAAAGCTATGGGATACCATCCGTTCCACGTCGGTCAATGAGTATTCCACGGGCAACATGGCCGACGGATACGTCGTGAACAATGTTGCGGACGCCGAGACGCAGATCAAGGTTTCTTATCCCAAGTTTCAATCCGCGTTCGGCAGTTATGTCAGTTACAAAGAAGGAATCTGGTCGCCGCAAAATGGTTCGTATGATCCGTCGAAGCTGGTGGTGATCAATGTGCCGGTGCTGAAGTCGCATTCGATCTATGGAATCACTGCCGCCGTGAAAAACCACATGGGAGTCGTGACGACCGGCATCCCCACTAACTCCCATAATTCCGTCGCCATCGGGGGACTGGGATCGGTTCTGGCTGAAGTGCGACTTCCCGACTTGACCATCTTGGACTGCATTTGGGTTATGGCTCGTCCGGGGTTGGGACCTGCCGCCTCCTACGCCCAAGCGAGCCGGCGTAATCAACTCGTTTCCAGCACGGATCCCGTGGCGCTCGATATGTGGGCGGTGAAGAACATACTCATTCCACAGATTGAGGCGAACGGTTACACGAGCACTCAATACGCCGCGCAGGATCCCGACGATCCGCAGAGCACCTTTCGCCATTACCTCGACCTCTCCATGAGCGAGATGCTGGCGGCAGGCATCCCGACGACGAACGACCCTACGGCTTTTCGCCTGCATGTTTGGGATGGGGGTCCGCCAGCGATTCCCGCCGTGTCCACGTGGGCGGCGGTTGTACTTGCGCTGCTGTTGATGTGCGCCGGCTCAACGATCATCAGGCGATGTGGCGTAAGCGACTAATCTCAGCGATGAGTAGGATGCCGGTTGCCAACGGGGCGGTTGGCGCTGAAACTTTGCCCGAAACTCGGTGAATGGACGTCGCTGTTTCGCCTACGCCACCTCTTCTCGTTTGGTTTCCAGGATGCGGTCCCATATAGTCATCGGTCGTGATCTCCGGTGCAGTCGGTTCGGCGCTCGTCATTGTACCGCAGGCGGCCTTGTCCGCCGCGACGGATTCTTCGCGCCTTGTGGCCGCAACCGTGTTTTCGACGCTCGATCAGATAATCATCATTCTAGCGATTCTGGTGGTATTGTGGACGGCTATCTTCTGGGGACGCAGACGCCGACGAAATCCGCTCCGCAACGCCCCGTTGCGTCCCAACCATCTACGCGAAGACTCCATCCTGCTGGCGGTTTGCGTCTACCTGCTCGCGGCAATCGTCATCAGCGGCGTCGTTGGACTGTTCGTCGCCGACCCCAATGAGGCCCGCGCCAGGCTGATCGCCGGGAACGGGGCGCAACTCTGCGGCATCGTAGCTTGCCTACTCATCGCTGATCGGCGTTTTGAGGGGGGATGGTTCCGCTTCGCGTTCGGGAACCCGCCCGCCCGATTGGGTAGGCGTGTGGCGCTGGTTTTCTTCGCATCCATTCTGGCCATTGGGTTGTGTCCGCTGATCGGCGAGGCGACGGTGTGGGTTATTCTCCACTATTGGCCCTCCTACCAGTTCGACCCTCATCCGACCATCAAAGCACTCCACGACGGATTGCAGCCGCGGTGGGTCGTTGTCGGATTATGGATCGGGGCGGTCGCCGTTGCGCCGATCGCGGAAGAGTTCTTCTTCCGTGGACTGCTGCAAACGTTCCTGGCCGGCATCGCACGGAATCGCTGGCTGGCGATTGGGTTGACCGCCATCGCCTTCGGCATCGTTCACCTCTCGCTGCCGCACTCCGTCGTGGCCATGACGGCGTTTGGCGTGTTGCTCGGTTATGCTTACGAAAGGACCGGGTCGCTCGTCGCGCCTATCATGATTCACGCCGTATTCAACCTAAAAACCCTGATTTGGGACGCCTTCGTTATGGTTACGCCATGATCGTTTTTTGCGACGAAACATTGACGCTCGGTCGCCATTGAGTACACTAAGTTTTTCTGGATGGCCCCTCTCCCCTTGAGGGGAGAGGAAGGGTGAGAAGTGGGAGCGCGACCGCCCTCACCCCAACCCTCTCCCGGGGGGAGAGGGAAAATTCTCCAAAGGACCAAAGGATGGTTTTTAACATGATCGTCATCAAGATGTTGCCAGCGTTGGGTCTGCTGTTCGTATTGGGATGCGCCACGGCGCGGTCGGTGGGTCGCAGTTCAACTTCACCCTGGGCGCTGGAGGCCACGCCGCTGGAGCGCTCCGCCGCGGAATTCAACAACGACGCGGCCGAGCACCTTGCCTGGGCCAAGGCGTACCGCTCGCGGATCGTCGAGGCGGATGGGCCTCGGACGATCGAGAACACGCTGGTTCCGTACAATCAGATGATGATGCACCTGGACGCGGCCTCGTCCGAGTCCAATCTCTTCGCCCGCGTCCATCCCGATGCGCAAGTCCGCGCCGCCGCGGAAGAATCCGAGCGGGCGGTCGCCAAGTACGTCACGGAACTGAATCTCGATCGGCAGTTGTACGAAGCCTTCCGCGATCTGGACGTGTCCCGCGGCGACGCGGGCACACGGTATGTCGTGGAGAAACGCCTCCGAGACTTTCGTCGTGCGGGTGTGGACAAGAGCGAGGACGTTCGCAAGCGTGTTGCGGCGCTGAATGAGGAGATGGTCAAGCTTGGGCAGGATTTCGCCAAGAACACGCGCGAAGATGAGCGTGAGATCGTGCTCGATTCGCCGTCCGATCTGGAAGGATTGCCGCAAGACTGGATCGACAAGCACCGGCCCGGAGCGGACGGCAAGATCAAGGTGAGCACGCGAACGCCGGACTACATCCCCTTCGCCACTTATGCCCACAACGCCGCCGCCCGAAGTAAGCTGTATCGTGAATTCAAGGATCGCGGGTACCCAAAGAACGTCGAAGTGCTGCAAGGACTTCTGCGCAAGCGATATGAACTCGCCCAAACGCTGGGCTACGCGAACTGGGCCGAGTACATCACCGAGGACAAGATGATCGGCACGGCGGGCAACGCGAAGTCGTTCATCGACAAGATCGCGGAGGCCGGCAAGGCGGCAGTCGAGCGAGACTACAACTTGCTTCTGGAACGCAAACGCAAGGACATTTCCGGTGCGGCGAAGGTCGAGGATTGGGAGAAGAGTTATTACGAGGAGCTGGTGAAGTCGGAGCAGTATGCGTTCGATTCGCAGTCCCTGCGGCCTTATTTCAACTTTCCCGATGTACAACGCGGATTGTTTGATCTGACCGGGAAGCTCTTCGGAGTTACGTATCGGCAAGTCGAAGGGCTGAAACTCTGGCATCCGAGCGTTACCGCGTGGGACATCTACGACAGCTCCAAGTGCATCGGGCGGTTCTATCTCGATCTATTTCCTCGCGAGAACAAGTACGGACACGCGGCCCAGTTCGACTATCGAACGGGCGTCGGCGGCATCCGACTACCGCAGGCCGTGCTGGTGTGTAACTTCCCCAACCCGAACGAGAGCACCGATGGCGTCGCTTTAATGGAACATAGCGAGGTCGTCACCTTCTTCCATGAATTCGGCCATTTGCTGCACGCCCTCTTCGCCGGACGGCAGCCGTGGATCGGTAACAGCGGGATTAGCACGGAGTGGGATTTCGTCGAGGCCCCGTCGCAGATTCTCGAAGAGTGGTGCTACAACCTTGATTCGCTCCGCGTTTTCGCCAAGCACCACCAGACCGGTGAGCCGATACCCGCGGAGTTGGTTACGAAACTGCGAAGAGCACGTGATTTCGGCAAGGGACTGTACGCGGCTCACCAGATGTTCTACGCGGCGGTGTCGCTTAACTACTACAACCGCAGTCCCGAAGGCTTGGACACCACCAAGCTATTGATGGAGCTTCAGGAAAAGTACAGCCCGTTCGATTACGTCGAGGGCACCCATTTTCAATGCAGCTTCGGCCACCTCGACGGTTACTCGGCCATCTACTACACCTACATGTGGTCGTTGGTGATCGCCAAGGATCTGCTGAGCAAGTTCGAGCAGGACGGGATGTTGAATGCCAAAACCGCCCGCCAATACCGCGAGACGATCCTCGAACCCGGCGGCTCCAAGAAGGCGACCGAACTGGTCCAGGACTTCCTTGGCCGACCATACTCCTTTGAGGCGTTCGAGAAATGGTTGAATCGTTCCTAGGGGGGATAGCGGGCGGTGCAGCAAGATCAGAAAACGGTCTACCTCGAAACGATGGGTTGTCAGATGAACGTGCTCGACAGCGAGCTAGTTCTTGGGCAACTTCGCGCATTGGGGTACAACCCGATCGAGGATATGGCGCGGGCCGACGTCGTCCTAATCAACACCTGCTCCGTCCGCGAACACGCGGAACAGAAAGTGCTGTCGCGGCTCGGCGCTTTGAAGAAGCCCAAACAGGCCAAGCGAGACATGGTTATCGGGGTGATCGGCTGTATGGCCGAGCGCGACCCGGACGGCATCTTTTCCAAGATGCCCCACGTGGACCTGGTGTGCGGTCCGGGTGAACTGAATAAGGTCCCCGCGCTCATCGAAGATATCCAGGCCGGGCGTCACCGGGCGATCGCCCTGGCCCAGTCACTCTCGCGAAAGAGCACGCCGCTGCAACGGGCGCTCGAATATGATTCCGTCGAGGCCCTGGACCTCGCCCGCGAACCGGCCCCGGGAGAAAACGTCCTTCAGTCTTACATTCGCGTGCAACGCGGTTGCGACAAGTTTTGCACGTTCTGCGTGGTGCCGTTCACGCGCGGCCCGGAGCGTAGCCGTCCGGCATCGCACATCATCGATGAAGCGAAGATGCTGGCCGATCGCGGGGCAAAGGAGATCACCCTCCTGGGTCAAACCGTCAATAGCTACGTGAGTCAGGATGATGCCCGGGAGGTTCGTTTCGCCGAGCTGCTGGAACGAGTTAGCGCCGTGCCGGGCATCGAGCGGGTTCGCTTCGTGACCAACTATCCGGGCGATTTTACCGACGACATTTTGGCGGTCATGCGGGACATCCCCCAGGTGTGCGAATACCTGCACATTCCGGCCCAAAGCGGCAGCGACGCAGTGCTCAAACGGATGCGGCGGCAGTACTCTGCTGCGCAATACGTCGAACTGATCGACCGGGCCCGCGAGTACGTGCCGGGGATCGCCATCGCCAGTGATTTCATCGTCGGTTTTTGCGGCGAGACCGAGGCGGACCATGAGGCAACGCTGAAGTTGATCGAACGCTGCCGGTTCAAGAACATTTTTGTGTTCAAGTATTCGCCCCGACCCGGTACGGTCGCCCATAAACGCGAGGCCGACGATGTTGCGGAGGATGTCAAGCGGTGGCGGAACATGGAGCTGCTTTCCCTACAAGAGGGGATCGCCTCGTCGATCACCCAACGGCTGATAGGATCGACCGTCGAGGTTCTTGTGGAGGGTTTTAGCAAAGCTGCACTGAAGGCCCAGGAGGCGGAACAAACTCGCGGCGAAGAAGTCGGATGGCGGCGGTCCGATCAACTCGTCGGCCGGACCCGGACCGACCAGATCGTTGTTTTCCCGGGTCCGCCGGATTCTATCGGTTCGTTCGCCGCGGTCCGCATCACCGCGGCGACGGCGTTGACTTTGCATGGAACGTTGGTAAAAACCTGCTCCGCGGAGGAGGAAGTCCGGACGGTGCCGAGTATCGCACGTTCGCTGCCGGTGCTCGGCGGGGTGTGAGGATGCGTTGAATCGCAACGGCGATTGTGTTAGAAAGTCCAAGCATGAACACGACCACGAAAACGGGAATTGTTCACCAGACGCGGACGGCGGCGGACCTCGACCATCGGCCCAAGAAGCAACCGCCATACCATGTGATCCTGCTCGACGACGACGATCACACATACGACTACGTCATTGGAATGCTGCGGAAGCTATTCGGCTGTACGCCCGAGCGGGCGTTTCAGCTTGCGTCCGATGTCGATCATAACAATCGTGTGGTTCTCGATACGACGACGCTGGAACGGGCGGAGCTGAAACGGGATCAGATCCACACCTTTGGCCGCGACTGGCGCATTCCGCGTTGCCAGGGAAGCATGAGCGCCACGATCGAACCGGCCCCTGCGTAAACCTCCGCTTAGACGGATGCAGCCCTACCCGCCGACACGTGGGGCGGTGGTACGAGAATCACGGCCGGGAGAGAGAGTGGAAAGGAGACCGCAGGAGAGCGGACCGCGTTTTTTTGCTCCCCTCTCTACTTTCTCTGCTCTCCTGCTCTATTCGCCGTAGGCGAATCGGGACGTCGCGGTTTCTTGACGGCGGTTGGCACTGCGGCTACGCTTTGCTTCGCCGTGAACCACGCGGGTGTAGCTCAGTGGTAGAGCGTCACGTTGCCAACGTGAATGTCGTGGGTTCGAGTCCCATCACCCGCTTGAAGGTTCATCAGCCTGAATACCGAGTCCCTTCCCCCCGGCGCACGATCCACATCACGCCGACGACTGCAAGGGTGACACTTGATCGAGGAAGCCTTCGAGCTTCCTCGATCGTACGGGATGCTGGAGCTTACGGATGGCCTTGGCCTCTACCTGACGGACTCGCTCGCGGGTGACTTTGAAGATCTTGCCCACCTCTTCGAGCGTGTAGGTGTACCCATCGCCGATGCCGTAGCGAAGCTTGATGATCTCCCGCTCGCGGTAGGTAAGGGTCTTGAGCACTTCCTCGACGCGGTCCTTGAGCATCCCCCCGCCGGCCGTGCCCACGGGGGACTCGGCCGTATCGTCCTCGATGAAATCGCCGAAGTACGAATCTTCGCTTTCCCCGACCGGACGATCCAGCGAGATGGGGTGACGCGAAATCTTGAGCACGCGGCGGCATTCGCTCACCGGCATCTTCGCCCGCTTGGCGATTTCTTCGATCGTCGGCTCGCGGCCCATGTCCTGTAAGAGTTCCTTGCTGATGTTCCGCAACCGGCTCATGGTCTCGATCATGTGTACGGGGACGCGGATGGTCCGCGCGTGGTCGGCGATCGCCCGCGTGATCGCTTGCCGGATCCACCACGTCGCATAGGTGCTGAACTTATAGCCGCGTTTGTACTCGTACTTATCGACCGCCCGCATGAGACCCGTGTTGCCCTCCTGGATGATGTCCAGGAAGCTCAGGCCGCGGTTGCGGTATTTCTTGGCGATGCTCACCACCAGACGCAGGTTGCCGCCCGACAGCTTCCGCTTGGCGTCCTCATATTCGGTGAACACGCGATGGATGGAGGTCAGCCGCTCGTTGAGAGCGTCGGACTTCTCCAGGCAGAGCGACTCGATCCCGGTCAACTCTTCCTGCATCGCGACGACGTCTTCTTCAGGAAGGGTGCGCCGCTTCTGTTGACCCACCAGACGCCGCTCCAGCTCCGTCATTTTCCGATGCAGCCCGCGCAGCTTCTTCATGAGCGGCTGAATCCGGCTGGTGCGGAGCGACAGTTCCTCCAGCAGTTTGGAAATCTTCCGTCGGCGCTCGCGCATGTCCGCGGTAAGTTGTCGGCGCGTCGCCCCGGCCAGACGCGCCGCCTGCAACTGTGTCCATTCCTGCTCGTTCAGCTTCATCAACGCACGGACGGTGTGCAGGTTTACCGGAATGCATAAGCCGATGCGCGACTTGCCCGCGTGCTCCGACGTGGAAATCTTCATCGTACGGTCGAAGGGCAGGACCCCGTCGTGAACCTGTTGGAGAATCTCCACCGCCAGTCCCGCGCAGTAGTCGCTTTCCAGCACCTTCTGCCGGAAGGCCATCCGCGTCAGCTCGATCTTCTTGGCGAGACGGATTTCCTCCTCGCGGGTGAGCAAGGGAATCTCACCCATCTGCGTCAAGTACATCCGAATCGGGTCGTCGATGCGCTTGGCCCCGACCTCTTCGGTCAGGTCCACGACGTCGACTTCCGCCTCAGGCTCATCCGCTTCCCGTTGCGCCGCTGCTTCCTTCGCGTGGCGAACATCGCGCTTGGACGGTGGGGCCTTGCGCTTCAGGTCGTAGCGATGGGCGTCGATCTCGTCGAGAGTGTCGATCTGGGCCTCTTCGAGGCGCATCATGATCATCTCGAGCTGCGCAGGGTCGATCGCGTCGTCGGGAAGGATCGAGTTCATCTCCTCCCAGGTGACGTAGCCGCGCTTATGGCCGCGCTCGAGCAGTTCATCCACGGCATGTTGAATCAGGTCGACAGGTTGTTCCATCACGTCGCTCATGGTCACTCCGTTACGGCCTTCGTGTTGATGACTTCCGCTACTCCCAAACCCAAATCGCTCCCGCCCACCGCGCGACGCACCAGACGGCGCCCCGCGAAACGGCGATGCTCGCTCACGGCGTCGTTGGGCGTGCGGCCCGCGTCACCGTATTCCTGCGACGGGTTTTCCATCGCAGCGGCGTCGAGCAAACGCCGCCTGCTTGCTTGGGCCGCGCCCCCGCGGACCGTCTCTGCGAGACGCTCCAGGGCGAGCCGCAAGGTTGCCTCGAAATTCCCCCTGGCCGCCCCGCGTTCCACCAACTCCGTCACCCGCTGGGCGTCGGCCGGATCGTGGCACCGGGCGAGTACGTCGGCGAGTGAAAGCGGCCCCCCTTGCCGCCGGGCGTCGAACAATGCCGTCGCGATCCGACGATTCCGTGGGTCGGCGATACGAACCGGGTCAAGCCCCGGATCGACCATGCTCAAGAGGTCCGGGGTGCTAAGCAGCACCTCCAGGAGGTGCGTCCAGACCGCCTGTTCCTCATCCCGCGGCGCGGCCGATCGCTGGGAAACCGCTCCTTTGTTCTCCGCGGCCGCATGATCGCCCCGCGACGACCGCGAACCCGACATCAGCCGCGACACCTCGTCACCTTCGATACGCAGCAGGTGTGCGATCTGATTCACGAGGAGGCCGCGTTGGATCGCATCCACGGCGGCGGTGTTCACGGCGTCCGCGACCACATGCATAAAGTCGAGCACGGCTTCCCGTCGTCGCACATCCGACGAATCGATTCGAAAACGCTCGAGCGTTTTGAGCCACTTGAATTCTAGCGCCTCAACCGCCCGGTTCAACACGTCCGAGAAGTCTGCGGCGCTCGCCCGACCGAGAAAATCGCTCGGATCCTTACCTTCTGGAATGCGCGCCAAACGGACTTTCACGCAACGCGGAAATGCTAAAGCGATGGCACGGTCCGCCGCCGCTTCACCGGCCGCGTCGGAGTCGAACAAAAGCACTATCTCTTCGCCGAAGCGCCGCAGCAGGTCGACGTGGGCTTCAGTCAGCGCCGTGCCCAGCGTCGCCACCGCCTCCGTAAAGCCCGCCTGATGGCAGGCCATACAGTCCGTGTAGCCTTCAACGATGATCGCCCGCCGACGCGAGGCGATCGCCTCGCGGGCCAACTCGATCCCGTAAAGGTTACGGCCTTTGTCGAACAGCGCCGTCTGTCGCGTATTGAGGTATTTAGCCTTGTCGTCGATCAGGGTTCGTCCGCCGAATCCGACCACCCGGCCGGTCGCGTCGCGGATGGGGAACATCAATCGACTGCGGAAGGTCTCATAAACTCGCCCCGACTCTTCGTCCTTGCGGAGCAGGTCAGCGGCCACGAGCATCGCGTCGCCAAACCCGGCGCTTACGGCGGCACTTCGCAGCGATAGTCCACCCTCGGCCGCCAGCCCTAACCCAAAGCGCTCGATCGTCGCGTCGGTAAACCCTCGACCGCGAAGATACTCTCTCGCCGAGCGGCCGACCGACTCCGCAAGCAAGTTCGCGCGGAAGAACTGCAGCGCCCACGCGTTGAGCTTCGCAAGGTCGGTGCGGCTTGGTTCACCCGGCGCCGTTGAGGAGCGCTGCGTGGTGTCACGAAAGTCGACGCCGGCCCGATCTGCGAGATGCCGCATCGCCTCCATGAAGGAGACGTTCTCTCGAAGCTGAACGAACGAAAATACGTCGCCGCCCTTGCCGCATCCGAAACATTTGAACAGTCCGCGCTCGGGACTGACCGTAAACGACGGAGTTTTCTCGGAGTGGAACGGGCACAGACCGACCCAGCGTACACCGCGACGCTTAAGGGTCACGTGCTCGGCGACGACATCTTGAATGCTAATGCGGTCGAGGATTTGCCTTTTGACCTGCTCGAAATCGCGCAACCGAATACCTTCCCGTTTGAGGTGGAACGATCACCCCACCATGACTGCACGACCCCAGCCGTTGACCGAAGACCGGTCTCCCAACCCTGCGAAAACTAAACTACGGTTGTAGAATGGCGACACTCCCAGCATTGATATTATACACCGAAATTCTCGGACGGTCAAATCCGAATCGTTTATCGCGTAAAAACTTGTGAATTGTTCGGTACAAAGGAGCGTTCTTCAACGGGCGGTTAGGTCCGGGAGTGAGCTGAGTTTTGAACGGATATGTGGCTTGTAGGGGGAGGTTATTCGGACCTTAGCGTATTGCCGACCGTATAACAGGGGTTGGCTACGGGTCGTATGGCGGGGTCAGAAATTTTGTAAGCTAGGGGGTTGAATGATCTTGACGCCTTGTCTATACTGACACATGCGTGTATGAGTGGCGAAAAGAGAGCGGTATCTTCGGGGATCCGTTTTGAGGTTGCCGTGTTTTTACCGAAGGGTTTCGCGCCGTAGCGATTTCAGTGTTTTGGATTCGGGGAGGTAGGAAGAATGAAACGACTTAGCATTTTGGCTTTGTGTCTAGGGGTGTTCGCAGTGCAGGCCGCGTCTGCACGGGCGGATATTCCTTTTAGCTTCACGGCCGTTAGTGCCACGCCCGCGATTCCAGACGAGGATATCGCCGTGTTTCCGCTGACGATGAGTCCCGCGTATAGCGATATTCTGCCTGCACCTCCGTATCCGATGCCGGTCATCACGTCACTGGAGTTGGTGTTGACCGGTTTGAACCACACCGAAGCCGGCGATCTGGATATCTATCTGATCGACCCGTTCGGCAAGACGTTGAAAATCATGACTGATCTGGGTGTCGGAACGCCGATCCAAGCGAACCTGATCTTCAACGACTCCGCCGCCGCCATACCCCCAGCGATTGGGCCGATTCTTACCGGCACTTATCTTCCGGAAGACACGAACCCATTGCCCGGCGACGGGTTCTCAAAGTTCCTCAACGGCCCAGGCGGGACCGATGCGTGGATTCTGGTGATCATCGATGATTCACCCGGGAACGTAGGCAGTTTGGATTCGTTCACGCTTCGTGGTACAGCAGTTCCCGAGCCGGTTACGCTGTCGCTACTTGCCCTCGGTGCATTGACGCTCCTGCGTCGTCGCCGTGCGTAGTCGTCGTTTGGCGGGATGCCCAATCCCAGAAAAATAAGCTCCTCCTTGCCAACACTCGCCCCAACGCCCTTGAGTCCGTCTTCGGCGGAGGGCGAGCGTTGGCTTTTTAGTTTGCGCATTCTTGCTTCGGTCTCACAGCGGCCGACATCCTCGAAGCGGTTGATGTTCTCAAGGGTGCCGGGACGTACGCCGCATGGGGCGGAACGCCGCTGCCCACGGTGGCGGGAACTTGCCTATAGTTGATTATTTCGACGCCGCTACGAGCTTTGTGATCAACGTCCTATCGTCGACGACTAGGAGAGAAATCTCGCCGTCGGCCTTACGTAACCGCAGCCTTTTGAGCCACAGCCGGTCATCTTTTCCACGAGCGAACCAACTACCGGTGGGCATATCCTCCCACGCCACCACCACACCAATGACCTGTGTTTCAATGGATTCGTCGCGGCGTATTGTGGTCTCAGAGACGCGGACGGGAGTTCCGGGAGGGAAGGCCGCTTCGTAAACAGTCCCAGTTGCCATTTGCGTACTATCGGTTCAGACGGCAGGTCAAACACCCTTGAGTGTTGGACCGAAAGAACAACTCCAATCAGTCGCCACACATCACATCCGCGAAGGAGCGAAGGTCAGGGAACTCGACCAGCGGACGCACGCTAGTGTGATTCCGTTCCTTGTAGCGGTTGATCCAGGCGAATGCGAGGCCTAGATCGTTCGCGGAAGCGCCATCGTGATACAGACTCTGCGCGACGTGCAACGCGGTGTCGATACCGCCATGCGCGTCGATTAGTCTTTGAAAATGGCCGTGGGCTGGTTTGTAGGAACGAACATCCTCCGCGGTTACGACGAAATCAAACGCTACGCCGAATTGCATGGCCGTGCCGGCGAACAGGTCCTTGTCAATGTTCGAAAGCACTCCCAGGCGGAACCGTTGTTTGAGACGGGTGAGCGCGTCGTTGGTGTCGGGAAACGGCGCCCAGCCGGGAAGCATCTCCGCCAGCATGTCTTTCTGTCCCACCGGCAGGGGAAGATCGAACTCCCGTGCCAGCCGCTCGGTTACGACGGCGAGAACCTCGCGGTAGGATCGGTACGGGCCGGACTCGACTTCGGCTTCGACCCGTACGTAGGCTTTGAACCACTCCAGTTTGCGCTCGGTGACAACCGGCCCGAAGATGGCAGCGAATGATCGCCACAACCCCGCGCTCCAATCAATCAGCGTGCCGTAGCAGTCGAAGGTAATCGTCGTGGTGCGTCGAATAACGTCCTTGAACGAACCCTTGCCGTACGCCTGTTGCACGACCGGATTTTAGATTGTCGATTTGCGATTGTCGATTGGAGTGAATCAGTCCTTTTCCTCATTCGACAATCGCAAATCGACAATCGACAATGCTTTGGTCATGGCCATCACCGGCTTGGTTCAGGACTTGCGCTTCCAGCGGCATCTCACCGGTCCCGGTCACCCGGAGCGGCCGCAGCGGCTGGCGCGGATTCAGGAGGTGCTCAATGAACGACGCCTGACGGAGGCCTGTCGAGCGATCGACATCTCGCCTGTCGAAATGAAACTGGTTCGAGCAGTCCATGCCAGTGCATATCTTGAACGACTGCGTCGGGCTTGCGAGGACGGTTCACCTTTCATCGACGTGCCGGACAGTGCGATTTGCCCGGAGAGTTTGGAAATCGCCAAGCTCGCCGCCGGCGCCGTTGTGAACGCGGTGGACGAGGTGATGTCGGGCCGAGTAAACAACGCTTTTTGCGCCGTCCGCCCACCGGGCCACCACGCCGAGCATCATGGATCGATGGGATTTTGCCTGTTGAACAACGTCGCCATAGCGGCCCGTCATTTGCTCAACGACCACAGGCTCTCGCGTGTGTTGATCCTCGATTGGGACGTGCATCACGGCAACGGGACGCAGCACATCTTCGAGGAGGACCCGCGGGTCCTCTACATCAGCCTCCACGGCCACCCCGGCATTGTTTACCCCGGCACGGGCTACGCTCATGAACGCGGGAAGGGGGCGGGGGAAGGCTTCACCATCAACGTACCAATCCTTCCCCCAGGCCGCGACGAGGTCTGGCGACGGGCGTTCGACGATCCGATCCTACCCGCGATCGCCCAGTTCGATCCGCAGTTCGTGCTGATTTCCGCGGGGTTCGACGCCCATCGGCTCGACCCGCTCGCCCCGCTGGAACTGGAGACGGAGTCCTACGGGTGGATGACGGACGAGCTGGTCGGCGTGGCCAAGCGCCATTGCGGCGGCAGGCTGGTCAGCGTACTGGAGGGCGGGTACCACCTCGACGCCCTGGCTGATTGCGTGGCGTTGCATGTCGCCAGACTCCTGGCCGGATAGTCGTCAAGAAAGGAACAGTAGCGTCACCCCTTGTGGGTGGCGCAACCACCGAGGGAGACTGGCCGAGTGCCACTGTTGGAACAACAGTGGACCGTCTATACTCGACGAACATCCGTACTGTTCAAGAGCAGTACCACCCAGCCCAGCCGATCAGCGTGTCGAGCCGGTCGATGTAGAGACCAAAGCCCCAAATCTTACGACTTGCCCCTCGCGCCCGCCGCCTTCACGGATACAACCTCCGCGTGCGGCTCAGTGCTCGTAAGCCGCAGGTCAAACTTATCCTGCAATACCATCATCACATTTGGGGAGATGAAGGCCGGGGCCGCCGGGCCGATGCGGATACCTTTGACGCCTAACGCCAGCAGCGTCAGCAGCACCGCGACAGCCTTCTGCTCGAACCACGAAAGGACGATCGTTAGCGGCAGATCGTTGACCGAACATCCAAAAGCCTTCGACAGCGCAACGGCCACTTGAATCGCCCCGTACGAGTCGTTGCACTGCCCCATATCGAGCAATCGAGGAACGGTGACGCCGTCGGCAAGCTGGATTGTCCCGTAGTCGTAGTCGCGAATGCGGTATTTGCCGCAGCCGAGAGTCAGAATGATCGAATCCGCGGGCGTGGCTTGCGCAAACCTGGAGAAATAGTTGCGTCCCGGCTCGGCGCCGTCGCATCCACCGATGAGGTAGAAGTGCGACAGCTTGCGAGCCTTGACGGCTCCGACGATATGATCCGCAAGGCCAAGGATGACTGTGTGGTGGAAGCCTACTGTCGAATTGCCGACGGGATGATCCGGCAGCGGATCGCACTGTTTGGCCTTTGCGATAACGGCCGAGAAGTCGTTCGTTTTGAGCCGTTTACCGCCCGGCACCGCGGTAACGCGAGTCGTGAAGAGCCTGTCTTTGTAGCTGTCTGGTGGAATGAGGACGCAGTTCGTAGTCGCGAGGACCGGCCCGCTGAAACTCGCGAACTCCGTCTTTTGCTTCTGCCAGGCGCCGCCGAAATGGCCCACAAGATGCTTGTGCTTGCGCAGCTCGGGGTACATGTGTGCGGGCAGCATTTCGCCATGCGTATAGACGTTGACGCCGGTGCCGGCGGTCTGCTTGAGCAAGTCCGCCAGGTCAACCATATCATGTCCGGTGATGAGAACACCCGGGCCGGGCTTGGTGCCCTCAAAGACGGTCGTCGGTGAGGGGGGGCCAAACCGTTTCACGTGCCCTTCGTCGAGCATCTGCATCGCGCGGAGGTTCTTCATTCCGCACTCCATCACCAGCTCAAAGAGGCTTTCCATGTCAAAGTTGACATTCGTCACGGTAGCGAAGAGCGCTTCCTCCATGAACGCGTCGACCTCCTCGTCGACCATATCCAGCCGCCGGGCGTGATGGGCGTATGAAGCCATGCCTTTCAGCCCGTACAGCAATATCTCCTGCAGGGATTGCACGTCCGGATCTTTGCCACAAACACCCGTATCCACGCAGGCCTGTCCGTGGGCCGTCTGTTCACATTGGTTGCAAAACATACTTACTCAAGCACCTCTCTCTGCAGAAGGCTGGCCGCGAACACGCCGAGTGCCATTGTTGGAACAACAGTGGACAATCAGTACTCGACGAACATCCGTACTGCTCAAGAGCAGTGGAACACCGATCAGTACCACCCAGCCTACACCGTTCCTGGGAACATCCGGAAACCGCCGAAGAACATCATCCACATCGCAAACATCGCCATCATCAAACCACCCATCATTCCCATCGCTTTTCTCCGATTAACAGACTCTCCCCACTGAAATGCAACGTGCCGCTCTGGTGCTCAACCGCTCAGGGACAACCGCAGTTCGAACTTAACGCTGTGTGCGTTGTTAGGCGACCGACCGCGCCTACAGTCCCCAATGCATCCCCATCATGCCGCCGCCGCCACCGTGATGGTGTCCCGTCGGCCCGCCGTCCTCCAAGTGCATGAGGAATCCATCGCTGAGGAGGATCAGTTCGTCGATGTCACCGTCTTGGTCGAGGTCGTCCGCATCAGCGGTCAAAGTGAAGCTGATCGTATCCCCGCAGGCGAAGTCCAGACCGAAAAACATCGGTACGGCAAACGTGTTGCCCACTTCATCGCCGTCTTCGAGATGGCACCCCATGGCCCCTGGCATGTAAAGGTCGCCCAATCCGACGATTTCCGAGCAGGGAATCTCGCGGGTGGTCTCGCTGTCGGCGGGCACGGCGATGTCGCTAAGCTGGTCGTCAAGGCCAAGGCGGCCAGCAAAGTAGGCCAGATGAAACGTGGCGTTTTGGGCCGTTTGGTTTACGAGTCGAATCGTCACCACGCCATCCGGATCGGCCAGGTCGTCGATGGTCACGAATCCCATGCCCGAACCGACGTGAGCCATATAGCCGGTCATTAAATTCCCGCCGAATCCCTCAGTCGTCCCAATCTGCCCGGCGACGTCGGTCGCCTTGGTGTTTACGAGGGGCAACAACTCTCCGCCGTTGCTCGGTTGGCCAAGATTCGCGCATCCCGCAGCAACGGAAAGAACTGCGGCAAGTAGCATCGGTTCAATCGTCCGGTCGATCATCTGATTCCTCCATCAAAACGTTGTTTCTATCGTAACCGTTCACGGCAGCTTACCACCTTGCCCCCCCCCAAGCAAGCCCCGCGGCCGGCTTATTCCGGGCTTGGCAGCGTACTGGAGGGCGGGTACCACCTGGACGCGCCGGCTGATTGCGTTGCGCTGCACGTAGAGAGGCTACTGCTGGATGCGTAGAGCGTGGCTCAGCTTCCCGCACAGATTCCTTTGCCGCCGGTCTTGTAACCGACTAGAAAGCCGGTCCCCCATTATTGCGGATCACTGAGGCAGGGTTGCCGAGTACACACTGATGTCCGCTGCGTCCTGGGCGCTCCAAAGCAGTAAGTCGGTCGCGGGCATGGACGACCCGGGATGCCCGAAGCGGACTTTGTGCAGGAATTCCCACGGGTTGACGTTGGCGAAGGTGCCGACATAGCTCGGCGCTTGCCCCGTGCCGAAATTCAGGAACATGCCGTCTTCGCCGTGGCAGCCGGAGCAAAAGGTACTGTACAGGAAGTTGCCGTTGAAGTAGTCGCCGATGAACGCACCGCCGGGGGTGATGTAGTCATTGGTATCGACAACGCCTTCCGACGTGAACTTCACTACGTCCCAGAGATCGCCCTCGGACATTCCATAAACGTCCATATTGTGACCGTTGGGGACCGTCGCCGGGTCGGCCTTGAGCAGATCGAAGACCTGTCGCGGGCCGAGCGTCGATCCGAACACTCCGCGAATCCCTGTATAATGAATGCCGGAGCCGTATGCGCCGTCAAGCCCTTTGTAGTCCCAGCTGTGACATTCCTTGCAACGGTAGGTGACGTTCCCGGTCTGCTGACCGATATCCGGATAGAGCGGATGATCGCCGACAGGTTGGGGCGCTCCATTCATCTTCCACCAACGATCATAGAGTGCGCCGCCGCGGACGGGGTCGGCGAGGACGAATCCCGCGGGTAAGGCAGCCGTGGGACCGGTGCGGACATTTACCCAGTCCGTGAGGTCCGCGAGTGACACCGCTCCGTCATCGTCGAAGTCTACGTACTCACATGCATCGCCGACGGCCGGATCGGCGCCGTTGAAACATCGTTGCAGCTCGGCGAAATCGAGGAGGTCCACGTCAGTGTCTCCGTCGGCGTCGCCGGGGCGGGCGAACCCGATCGTAGCGTAGTCGGCGTAGTATCGGTCGCCGAGGCTTCTCGTGTCGTCGTCGACCGCGTTGCCTGCGGTGAATAACGTGATCGAACCCGCATCGACCGGCGGCGCCTGCCAGGCGAGGGTGAACTCGTAGGAGCCGCCGTTGGCGACCCAGTTGACTAAGGAGTCGTCGTAGCCGTCTTGTGTGTGGGTGACGTAGTTGCCCGCGCTGCCATGCTCGGCGAAGCGGGTATGGATGGCGTCGCGGAGGAGGAGGTTGCCCAGGTGGCCGGCGGCGCCTTCGGCGCTGATCTCAAAACCCGCGCCCTTCTGCGCAGGATCGGTGACGCGAACGACTAGGTCGTAAACAACGCCGGAACGGTACCGCTGGGGTGCGCCCTGCAGTTCGACACGACCGGGGCCTTCGTTGAACAGGTGACAAAGGCTGCAGTTTTGGCCGCTTCCCGCCGGGCCGCCCGAATACCCTACAAATACACCATTCTTCGAGCCTAATGCCACGGGGAGGATGGCGATCCCCGTGGCGATCACGACGGCTGCGGCGTAGATTCGGTAAGTGATCATGAATCCCCCCCTTTGCTGCTGTTCCTTATCGTAGGGTCAGTCGGACGCAGATTCAATACAGTGCGCAGGTTCCGATAATTCCTCCATGCGGAAGGTTGCCGAATGGACATGCTACGCTACGTCGATGAGGTTCAGCGCCCGGCCGTATCGCCGCAGCACTTCGCGCCGCAACGGAGCGTGTTGCGGGGTCGACAGGTCGGAATCGCTTCGAATAATGGACGTTGCGTCGTCACGGGCTTGGGCGAGCAACTCAAAATCGTTGATCACGTCGGCGACTTTGAAGGCGGGCAAGCCGTGCTGACGGGTGCCCAGAAGCTCGCCGGGGCCGCGAAGCCGTAAGTCCTCCTCCGCGATCCGAAACCCGTCCGTGGTTTCGCAAAGGATTCGCAGACGGGCGAGCGATGGCTCGTTCCAGGATTCGGTGAACAAGAGGCAATAGGATTTTTTCGATCCCCGTCCGATTCGACCTCGAAGCTGGTGCAACTGGCTTAGCCCGTAGCGCTCGGCATGTTGGACGGCCATGACCGTCGCATTGGCGACATCGACGCCGACTTCGATTACGGTGGTGGAGACCAACGCCTGCACCTCACCGGATCGAAAGCGCTTCATCGCTGCGTCCTTCTCCGCAGGTTTCATCCGCCCATGAAGCAATGCTACGCGACACCCCAGGAGCGTTGTTCGAGAGAGTCGCTCGACTTCGGCGGCGGCGGCCTTGAGCGGGAGCGAGTCCGATTCCTCCACCAGCGGATAGACGATGTACGCTTGTTCACCGCGATTCAAACGCGAGCGCATGAACTCCCAGGCCGCGTCCGTTTTCTCACGGGGGACCAACCGCGTGACCACGGGCTGACGATCAGGAAGGACTCCGTCGATGGTGGAAACGTCCAGGTCGCCGAACGCGGTCATGGCTAATGTTCGCGGTATGGGGGTGGCCGTCATAACCAACACATGCGGGGCGACGCCCTTGCGTCGAAGCGCGGCACGTTGGGCCACGCCGAACTTGTGTTGTTCGTCGATGATGACCAACCCAAGGTCGGCGAAGGCGACGTCGCCTTCAAACAGAGCATGTGTGCCGATGACCCAATCGACCTCTTTGATCTTGAGCCCGCGCAGAAGCGAAACTCGCCTTCCCTTGGCGGTCGATCCCGCGAGGTACTCCAACCGTACGCGGCTTCCCTGTAGGTATCGCTGAATCTTCGCGTGGTGTTGACCGGCGAGCACTTCGGTGGGCGCGACCAAGGCCACTTGTCTGCGGTTGGCGACGGCGGCCAGTGCCGCATACACCGCGACGGCGGTTTTGCCTGCCCCGACATCGGCCTGTAGAAGGCGGTTCATCGGCTCGGCCTTGGCAAGGTCGGATCGAATCTCCGCGACGGCCCGGTCCTGCCCGCTGGTCAGAACAAACGGGAATCGTTTGCGGATCCGCTCGTCCATTTTCTCATGGACCAGGATTGGCCTCGCAGCGGGCGCCGCTTTTCGGCGGCGGCTGAGTTGGAAACCGAGCTGGCACAGCAGGAATTCGTCATAAGCCAGCCGCCGTCGAGCGACTGGCACGTCGTCCAACGTGGTCGGTCTGTGGTAGCGGAGGATCGCGGTTCGGCGGGGCGGTAGCTTGCGGCGAGTTCGGATCGACTCCGGCACGAAGTCGCAAACAGCGTCCGTACCCCGATCAAGAACCTCATTGAGGATGCGGTGGATTTGCCGGCTAGGGAGCTTGGCGGTGGCCGGGTATACGGGTTCGTGGCGGTCGTGATCATTCTCCAGTGGGTCGGGGTCGTTCTCGTCGATAGGCGTCAATTCCGGGTTGGTGAACGACGCGAGATCGCCCCGCAATTCGACCTTCCCAGTGATCCGAACGACCTGGCCGGATACCAGACGGTCTCGAAGGTACGACGAATTGAACCAGCGCACGCGACAGCGCCCCGTGCCGTCGACGATGTCTGCGGAGACGGTTTGTCGATCGAGTGGGCCGGAGGTGCGGACGTTGCGAAGCTCACCCACAACGGTGGCGACGATGCCGTATTCCAGATCGCCGATCGCCTGTGAACGCGGGTTCAGCGCGTGACGAAACGGAAAGTGCTCGAGCAGATCGCCGACCGTGCGGACGCCGAGCTGCGCAAACTGCTGCGCGCGAAACGGACCGACGCCGCGAACGAACTGAACATCGGTATCGAGCGAAACGCTACCGTTCACCGGGTACAATTCCCATCCGGTGGAGCGATCCACTCGACCCGCGTGGGTGCGAGAATGGATTCTCGCACCAGGATTCGCGGCCGTTGCGGGCGTGGGAGAGCCTTGTCCGCAGCCCGTTTACCTACGGAATGACGAGCCGCTGGCCGATGCGAATCCGGCTCGGATCACTGCCTATCTCGGCGCGGTTCGCCTCGTAGATGTCCTTCCACCGGGACTGGTCATTGTAATACTGCCGGGCGAGGCTGTAGAGCGTCTCTTTCTTCTGGACGGTGTGAGACCGCGTTCCCGTGGCCCCGCCGGAGCGGACGCCACCCGACGGATACGCCGGGTACGGATCGGCTGGCGCGGCCGTTTCGGCGGCGGGATCATAAGCAGCGTCCGCCATCGCGTCCTTTTTTTTGCCTCCAAAGAGGCTACAGCCGGACAACATCGAAACCAGAAAAAGGGATGCTAGCAGGGTGACGGCGTTCCGTCGCATGTTGGTGACCTCCTGTCGAAAACGGGTAATGGATCCATTAAACAACCGGGGCATCATAATACCCATCTTCGCCATGTCAACAAAAAAAATGGGCAAAATATACAAAAGTGCCAGAATTCGATCAGCGGGGTACCCCCGAGACGCCTCGCCACGCTACTCAAAGACCAAAAATGGACGTCTATAGCCATTTTCGGGAACGGATCAGCAGGATGGCGGTTAGGGCCGCCGACGCCAGCACTGCGCTGAACACCCAGAACCCGTACGGATGGCTGCTGCCCGGAAGTTGGGCGAAATTCGTGCCGTACAACCCGGTCAGCACGTTCAGCGGCAACACGATCGCCCCGACCACAGTGAGAAACTTCATCACCTGGTTGGTACGGCTCGCGGAAAGGGCCAGATAGACGTCCAGAGCGTTTTGCAACAGATCGTGGAACGTGTCCAGGTTGTCACTGACGCGGTGGATGTGGTCGTGGACGTCGCGAAGATAGACTTGGGTTTCGGCGCTGATCAACTCGTGCGAACGATCCGTCAGCGTATTGATCAGCCCGCGCTGGGGGGTGATTCGCCGCCGCATCCAAGCGGCCTGATGCTTCAACGAGAAGATCGTTGTTGACACACCTGGATCGAACTTTGTGAAAATGCGGTCCTCAACTTCATCCAATTGTTCGCTGATCCGGTCCGAGGCCGCAAGGTACTCGTCCGCTACCCCATCCAAGAGTTTGTAGAAGACAAAATCCGCTCCCCGCATTAGCGGCGGATCGCCGCGTTCCATTTCCTCGCGAATCCGCTTCACCGAGCCGATTGGCGCTCGTTGCGCACTGATCAAATAGTTACGGCCTAGAAAAGCGTTGAGGTTGATGATGTCCAGAGCATCGGCTCCGGGGTTGAGATTCAGGGAGGGGACGACGCAGAAGAGGTGCCCGGGGTACTCCTCGACCTTCGCCCGGCTTCGGGGACTGAAAACGTCTTCAACCTCAAGCTCGTGAAACCCGAGCTTGGAGACGACTTCGGCCAGATGGTCCTCATTGGGGGCGAGAAAATTGATCCAGATCGTCTTTTGCGGATCACCCAGAGCGTCCAAGGCCTCGCGGAAGGGACAGGCATATACAGCCGCGCGGTCGGGTGAGCTGACGAAGCATAGGACCTCGCTGAACTCGTCTCCTGTGTCAACATTCGCCCCAACGCTCAAGGGCGTTGGGGCTGATCGGATCGTGCCCATCGACGCATACCTCCCTGCAGCCTGGCCCCTTAACCAACTGGTGTCGAGGGGCTGATTCTAGGACGTACCGTACCCGAAAACAAAGCTTCGCCTCGAAACGACCGATAAAGGTAAAGACGAATGTAGAATTATGAATGCGGAATTGTAAATGTGGAATTGTGAATGCGGTGGCTCTACCGTTGCTCTTTCAGCATTCCGAATTCCCCATTCCGCATTCGCCATGATCGTCAGTGATGCTCGCCAAGGGCCGATATCAACCAAGAGGTTCGCGCGGGCGTTGTGCCCGGTTCGGTGAGCTTATCGTAGAGTTTCATAGTGAGTCCGACCATGCCTTATCCCTTTGACGATGCCCGAGTGGGCACTAAAAGTTCGCCCCGCCGCTCACGGGCGTCGGTGCTGCCGCGCGGCAACCGCAAGGTCCTAATGATCGCCTATGCCTTCCCGCCGAGCGGTGGATCGGGCGTACAACGATCCGCAAAGTTTGCGAAAGACCTGCCCCAATTCGGTTGGCTGCCGACCGTTTGGACGGCGGATGAAGTTGACGGCTTGCCGCGCGATCCCACGCCTTGTGACGAGCAACCGCTGGAGGTGGTGGAGTGCCCGCGAAACGCGGGAAGCGGCATCCTCGCCATGCGTCGATCGTTACGCGGGTTTGTGAATGCTCGTGCGGGCGAGGGTCTAACCGCGGTGGCCTCACGGTTTGCCAAGGCCGTCGATTGGCGTTTGGAGGCTTGGCAATCAGCGACTTCGCTTCCGGACGACTGCATTCCCTGGGCACGCGGCAGCCTCGACCTGTTGACCAGGCAAGTCCGGTCCGAACGCTTCGACGTGATTTACTCGACATTTAGTCCCGCCTCCAACCATTGGCTGGCCCTGGAACTGAAACGCCGCATGAGTAAAAATCTCCCGTGGGTCGCCGATTTCCGCGATCTGTGGGTCGATGATTGCCGCTATCGTGAGCCATCGCCGCAGCGACGCGCGGCGCACCGTCAATTGGAGCAGGAGGTCCTGGAGGCCGCCGACGTCGTCATTACCGTGTCCGAGCGACAACGCCTAATCCTAGCCGATCAGATGCCCGCGAAACGAGACAAGTTCATCACTATCACCAACGGGTTCGACCCCGCGAGCGGCGCAATCCGAACCCCAAGCGCGAGCGCGGGGTCTTGGCTCGTCGCTCGCGCTCCGGGTTCGGACTGCGAATCGGAAGGTCTGGAGGCCTACAGCCGCATCGAACTGACTCGCCGACTGGCGTCGGTCTTTGACCGACTGGCCGATCAGGCCGCTGAGGCAGTTGAGACCGTCGATGAGTCGCTCGCAACCTGCCCGCCATAAATCGGCAGAAACGCAGTCCCTTCGTGGCTTCTTCGTCGCCCAATCCTTTTAGCGATTGGGAGATCGTGCTCGTCGACGAAGGTTCCACCGACACCACGTCCCCGTTCGATGCTAACCACCTCGCCCCAACGCTCATCCGCCGAAGGCGGATTGGGGCTGACGCACTCGACAACCCGCCGCAAAGCTGTCATACTCCGGGGCTCGACGTTTCGTTCCTAGTGTGAAGGGAGTTCTTGAGCCGGCTATGCGACCTGAGTCCTTGGTGCAATTAATTGGAAGCGGCAACACCGCGACGGTGGAGACGGAATGGATGCGCCTTCTCGAGTCGCCGGAGCTGTCGCCATCGACGCTCCGCAGCTATCACCCGGTCCTCACCGAGCTATGCCGCATGGGGAAGACTTCCTTGGCCGAAGAATGGGCTTGGACGGCGATTGAGGCCATGTCCACTCGTGTACAGCCGACCGAGACGTTGGATCTCGGTAGTTCATTCCTCGTGGCCATTGGCGATAGTCAGGACCTTCGGTCGCAAGTCGCCGAGCTTTACCGGGCAGCGCACAACGGGCAGGAGGGGCTTGAAGGCCTGCTTACCGAGGCCGGACTCATCGGCGGTAAACCGGTGCGTCGAGCGCTGCGGACGCTGGATGTTTGCCTGCCGTTGAAGATCGGCGACTTCCTCGCGGCCAGGGACCACGACGAAGTCGTCCGGGTCGAGACCGTCGATCGGGCCAAATGGCGATGCACGGTCTCCGCCGGTGATTCGACGGAGACGCTCGGCGCCGTCGAACTGGCCGACCGCTTCCGTCCCGCGGCCGCGACCGAGTTCCGCGTCCTTCGACATTACGCACCCGATCAACTCGCCAAACGTCTGGACAACGAACCAGCCGAAATCGTGATTGAACTTTGCCGGCAGCACGACGACTCGATCGACAGCGACACGATCGAGACCTTGCTGACACCGGACCCCTACTCCGAAGAGGAGTTCAAGAAGTGGTGGACGCGAGCGCGAACGGCGCTCAAGCGCTGCCCCAACGTCAAAGTCGTTGGCCGCGCGCCGTATACGATCACGTACCACGATGTCCCGGTCGAACACCACGACGCGTTGTTCGACGAGGTCTCCAAGCTTCGTGACCCACTCGCCCAACTGGAGGCCATCGAAAAATACGTACGCGACAGCAAGACTCGCGGACACGCGCCATCCACGACGACCCTGCACCAGTGCTACGAGCTTGCCGCCGACCACGCCCGGGAACTGACCGACCAACGCTCCTCGCGAGCGGCGATGGCCTGGATCATCGCGTGGAGAATCGGCGAACTTGCGGGCATCGACAGTGCCTCCGCCGGGGCGGTCAAAGCGTTCCGAACCGCCGCCGACGTGCGGGCCGTGTTGAGGAAGATCGAGCACGAAGCCCTCTTCGATCTCGCGTGCCGGGCCTTGATCGAGGCGAAGCCGGACGAATGGCGGGAGCAGCTCGTCGCGATTTTGCCGTCCTTGTCGCTGGCCCTGTGCGATCGGGCGGCCTCGCGGCTCGTGGAGAACGGCTGGACCGCGGCGGAGTTCGAGCCGGTAATGCAAAAAATCCTCACCGTACCCACCATGCACTTTGAGGCTGTTCTCTGGCTGTGGGACGGGCCGTCGAGGCAGGAACTCGCGGCCAAGGTCAATCCGCTCACCGTGCTCATCCGTATCCTTCGATCGTTGGACGAGTGCCGCCGTAGTGACACCATCCCCAAGGAGCAGGCCAAGACCATCGGAGCACGCGCCCGAACCGTCCTGTCCGCCCGCCGCTACGAACGCTTCCTCCGATGTCTGAAAACCATCGAGCCTGGAATGGCCGCCGCTTTACGCACCCAGATCGTACCACTCGACAATCTCGGCCGTGCAGTCTATGAGGACCTGCTCAAACACCTTCGTGATCGTTTCCCGGCGCGGGATTCGGCCCCGGCCGTCGAATCGTGGGCGCGGGAGGACGTCCTGTACACCACCCAGGCCGGCCTTACAAAAAAGCGCAAGGAAATCGAACAGCACGTCAACGTCAAAATGCGTGAAAACGCCAAAGCCATCGGCGCCGCCGCCGAACGTGGCGACCTTTCGGAGAACTCCGAATACAAGTTCGCCCTGGAAGAGCGCGATCTTCTCCGCGCCCGCCTGGCCCAGATGAACGCCGAGCTTACCATGGCCCGGGTAATGACCCCCGGGGACGTGCCCACCGACCACGTCGGCGTCGGCACCCGCGTCGTCTTTGAACGCACCAGCGACGGCGAGCGTTACGAAATGTCCTTCGTCGGCCTGTGGGAGGCCGACCACGCCAAGAGTTGGTTCAACTACAAGGCCCCGCTCTCGCAGGAAATCATGGGCAAGAAAGTCGGCGACCTCGTCCAATTCGAGCATACCGGCGCTTCCGGTGAATATCGCATCATCGAGCTTCATAATGCGCTCCTGTAGAGGCACGAAGGCACGAAGCGGGAGGGAATTACGGATTACGAGGCACGAATTACGAAACGGGGCGGACAATGCAAGGCACGGAGGCATCCCGGCACGCCGGGACGCAAACGTGGGCCACGCTACCAGCTGGGCCGTCCGTGATGAGACGGCTGGTTCGACGGCCTAGCCTTCGAAGGTTGCTCGCGGTCGTCATCTGCACCTACATTGGCGTAACTATGCTCGTGGGCATGTTTCAGTCCAAGCTCATCTATTTTCCATCACGTACCCTTGATCTGACACCGACGAACGTCGGGTTGAAGTTCGACGACGTGACGCTGGTGACCCAAGACGACGTGAAGATCTCGGCGTGGTTTGTGCCACGAGAAGGCGCTCGGGCCACCGTTCTTTTTTTCCACGGCAACGCGGGCAACAACGGCGATCGGGTGGCGGAGTTGAAGGTTCTCCATTCTCTGGGCTACGCCGTAATGATCGTCGATTACCGCGGTTATGGAAAAAGCGAGGGGGCCCCGAGTGAGAGCGGCACCTACCTCGACGCAATCGCCGCTTGGGAGCATCTTACGCAAGCGCGCGGCCTACCGGCCAATAGGATCGTCATCATGGGCGAATCGATCGGCGGGGCGGTGGCGATTGACCTCGCCCGCCGTCAAACGCCGGGTGCGCTGGTCGTTCAATCGAGCTTCACGCGGCTGTCGGATATCGCCGCCTTACACTATCCATTCCTGCCGGTTCGCTGGATGTTGCGTCATCGCTACGACTCGATCGACAAGGTCGGCGCAATCAGGTGCCCCAAGTTGTTCTTTCATTCGACGGACGACTCTCTCGTCCCCATCGGGAATGGTCGAGCACTGTACGACGCCGCGGCCGACCCCAAGCAGTTCGTGGAAACGCCCGGCGATCACAACGGCGGCGGATTCATGTATGCGGATGAGCACGCGGCCAAGCTGCAAAAGTTCATCGATTCGGCGATGGCCGCCGATCCGGAGAATTAACCACGAGTCGGATTCGGCAATTGACAATCCGGCGGAGTGGGCGGGTAAGCCGAATTCTGTCGCGGGCGATCATGTATCTAGGCCGGTCGTCGCCGATCGGCTCATGCACCCTACCCGCAGCTTACAAACGTCTAAACGTCAAAAAGTCAAAACGTCGAAAAGACGAATCGACCGCTCGATGCCGACGTTTAACGAGGCGGGCCGCCTCTCGCTGCTTATTTGGGCTTGCTGGCGGTGGGGTTTACCCTGCCGCGGTTGTCACCAACCGCGCGGTGCGCTCTTACCGCACCATTTCACCCTTACCCAAGAAACGCCGAAAATCCGAAAAGTCAAAACGCCGAAACAACTACATTTCGGCGTTTCAGCGTTTTCTCATTTCGGCGTTTCGTGGGCGGTTTCTTTTCTGTGGCACTTTCCCTCGGCTCGCGCCGGGTTGGCGTTACCAACCACCGTGCCCTGCCCAGTTCGGACTTTCCTCCCAGAAGTTGGCACTGGCGGATGAACCGCCGGCGCTACCCTTCGGGCGATCGCCTTCGCCCACTCCACCGGATGACTCAAGATTGTAGATTGTCGATTGGCGATTGTCGATTGGCGGTGTTGGCCACCGCGACCCAATGCGACGAGCGGGCGTCGTAGCGGACGCTACGTCGGGTCTTTCGCCAGCCATTTCGATGGGCGAGGTCTTGCCGCAGCGGGCGGACGCGGGGGAACGAGTCGGTGGAGGTCGGGGACCGGTCCGCGTGATGACGGACCAGGGTGACTGAGCGCGGGTTTCTGTGGGTCTCTCTCCGCCACAGCCGACTCCGCGGACGGAGTAACCTGCGGCGGTTCGGCGGCCGGCGTGTCGTTCCACCGGTTGATAATCTGGCGATCCTGACGCCGCCAGTGCTCGATGATCTGATCAAGGTTGTCGTCCACGCTCTCGGCGGCCCAGAACTTGAAGAAGTCCATGTTGGTGCTCTGCGGGGAGGGGCGGGGCATTCCCACGAGCGTGCGCATGGGCATGATGACGCTGTCGCCGATGACGAAGGCCTCGCCCGGTCGCAACGTGGGAAGCATCTGCATCACGCCCGCGAATTGATCGCCCACCACTTTGGCGATGTACTTCTGGTCCTCGGGGTTGCTAAGTCGCATGACGATGAAGCTGTTGCATTGGGCGAGCACGGTCTCCGAAAGCTCCGACGGACGCTGGGAGACCACCATCGCCGAGACGCCGTATTTTCGCCCTTCCTTGGCCACGCGCTCCACCGCGGTCTTCGCAAAATGCTTTCCCTGCTCAATGCGCGGAATGTAGTTGTGGGCTTCCTCGAAGACCAACAAACTTGGGTGTCGTTGGTCGGCGGGCGTCCAGAAATTCAGGTCGAATATCAACCGCGTCAGCACCGCCACGGTGATGTCCACGATCTCGAACGGAATTCCTGAAAGATCGATGATCGTCAGGTTGCTTCGCGGCTCAACCCGCCCGGTCAGCAGTCGGATCAGATGAGACATCAGGCTCGACGTCCGTTCATGCTGTCCGACCTGCGTAAGGTGATCGTGGAAGAACGCTGACTTCAAGCCGTGTCCAATGGGATTGAGCAGGAATTGATAGCGTCGATCGTTGTACTTGATGTCGATCTGATCGATCAGCCCGATGAGCTTCCCAAAGTAAAGCGGATGCGGCGTCTCGCCTTCGGGATTACCGCGATTGAACTGACAACGCCTCTCGCGCATCAGCTTCTGTTGTTCCACGCAATCCAGCGAACGGAGGGCAAGCTGGCTGAAGGCCAAGTGATCGTCATTCAGCACGTAGCGGGCTTCGTTGAGGTTTTCCGCGTAGGTTTTCAGCTTCTCCAGCGAGAAATAAATGGGCGTGTCCAGCGTCAGGGCCTTGGTCAACCCCAACTCCTTGGCCGCGTCCTGCTTGAACTCCAACAGCGCCGTCCGCAAAAATGAAATCTGCGTGCTCACGTGCAACGGGTTGGAGCGGTCCAGGAATAGGGCTTCCAACTCCTCATACTTGAGCAGCCAATACGGCAACACGAAGTCGTCGATGCCCAGGTGCGTCACGTTGGCGTTCAACTGTCCTTGATCGTCACAGAACGCCGACCGGTATTCGCCGTGCATATCGAAAAGGACGACCTGGGATTGATTGAGGTCCAGGACCTCCTGCAAGATCTTGGCCGTGGTGCAGCTCTTGCCGCTTCCGCTATTGCCCAGGACCGCAATGTGCTTGGAAAAAAGCTCGCTTCCCAGCACCTTCACCTCAAACTCGGGATTGAGTGCGAACTGCCCCAAGGTGAAGCTCCGCGGATGTTTCGTTCCCGCCAGGAGCTGATCGAAGCTGCCGAAGATCGACTCGAAGTCCTTGCGGACCGCCACCCACACGTCGTCCCCCACGATCGGGTAATCCGTGACGCCGCGGACGAACCGCCCGGCGTGGATTTCGCCTACGAGTTGAACATCCATCATGTTCTGCGGTTCGACGTCGACCACCGTCATCTCTTGCCGTCCCGTGCCCATCACAAACCCGACGATGGTTTTGTTGTCCATCGGGATGGTGACGTACGAGCCGAGTTGTCCGATGCGATAGGTCCGCTCCTCGTGCAGAAGGTTCAGGTCTTTTACTGTGATGAGGACTTGGACGCGCCCGTTTTCCACGCGAACGACGTTTCCGATCTTCAGCGCATTCATCGATCGTTCCTCGTTATTGGACCCAACGCGCGGCGCAGCGGTATCCCATTGTCGATATCGTACGATGCCCCTCCGAACGGGAGATAAGAAATCGCAGCCGCCTCCACCCGCTGCCGCCTTTGCGTTATCGGAACCGTCGAATGCCTCTTCGCGGCCTCGCTCTGAAATCTCAAATCTGAAATCCCTCCCCCTTAATAGCCGAACGGCGTTCGACAAGCCGCGCCCTCACTCATTACAATAGGCCCGAGCATCCGGCGCGCATCCGCCGGAGTGGAGTGATCGACAATGAATTGGGAATTGATCGGCATCGGGGTGTTAGCGGCCTTGGCAATTGTCTTCATCGTGAAGCGTCTCGGCGGCGGCTGAAGCTCCAAAGGCTGCAGCTAGGCGTGTCCTAGCTTCTGCGCTGAAAACCCCTCTCCCCTTGAGGGGAGAGGTCGGGTGAGGGGTGATTCGTTCGTGCCGCGTACCACTGTTGGAACAACAGTGGTCCTGGGTGCCCCGGTTCCTTTTTGGGCCCTTTCGCGTAGGTAACCCAAGACGTTTAGCCACGGCAGTAGGGACACATTTGTAGCCCGGCCAGGCGCGCAAGGTCCAAATGGGAAATCCCGGTTCAGGGGTTTACCGGACTGGGTGGGGGCTTTAACGCGCGGGGCTGTTGTGGTAGACTGTGGCCGTACAGGAGGGCATTGTCGCCGAGTCAACGTCAGGCGGACCTGGACCGCTCGTTAGCACTCGCGGTTCAGTACCGCGATCCGCCGAAGGCGGAACCTTTCCTGTCAGAGGGTGTACGGACGTCGCACGCAAACCCTGATCCTCCCTTGTCGGTGAGGTCCGCACCGTCCACAACGACCTGCGGCATCTGCCCTTTGAAATCTCAAATCTGATTTCTGAAATCAATCCGCTCCCACCGCTTGCACCCTTCAAACCCTTGAACTCTTCAACCTTCCAACCCCAACCCCATCCCCGCCCTCTTTATTTCGACTTGTTGACGTTTTGGCGTTTCGGCGTTTCCCGCCGTCGCTCTTCCGTTTCGACTTTTCGGCGTTTCGGCGTTTCTGGCGTTTCGCCCCCGACCCCCCACCATTTCGACTTTTTGACGTTTCGACGTTTTGACGTTTTGACGTTTTGACGTTTGCCCCCCCCTTGTCCCCGCCCGGCCGATGTGGTAAAGTCTGTGTGAACACACGACCAAGAGGGGTCTTGAAATGACCGTCGAACAACTCCAGGCCATGCAGCACGCTCAGCCGTTTAGGCCCTATCGGATTCACATGGCCGACGGGCGGAGCCTGGACGTGCACCACCCCGACTTCGTCGCCCGCGCCCCAACGGGCCGAGGCGCGATCGTCTACAAGCTCGATGAGACCTTCGAGGTCATTGACTTGCTCCTCGTCGCCAGTTTCGAGGTCCTCAACGGACAATCAGCGCAAAAGCGAACCGGGTGAGGGATTGCGATGAGACCTGAAGATATTCTCGAAATGCTCCGCAAGCATCCGTTTGAGCCTTTCCGGATTCACCTGTCCGACGGCGTGGCCTTCGACGTTCGCCACCCGGACATGGCCATCGTGCAACGATCCAAAGTCATCGTCGCCGTCCCCGGCCCCGAAGGGCCCGACGGCCCGGCCGAGCGAACCGTCAACTGCGCGCTGATCCATATTACGCGCACCGAAGTGATGAACGGCGCAACGACGCGAGGTTAAGTTCTCGCGCAGCGCATCGTTTGGGGAGGATCGTATGCGTACCTTATTCTTCAGTCCCATGCGTGCCCCGCGGCATCTGCCCTCTGAAATCTCAAATCTGATTTCTGAAATCCCTCCGATTCCGTCGCTTTCACCCTTCAAACCCTTGAACTCTTCAACCTTCCAACCCCATCCCCTAACCCCACCCTCCGTCGCGGAGCCTGCCCTGAGCGATTGCGAAGGGTCGCTTCGTCGCTCTTCCGTTTCGACTTTTCGGCGTTTCGGCGTTTCGGCGTTTCGCCCACATCCCACATCCGACATCGGCCATCCCACATCCCACATCGGCTTTGGCCCGAGCGCCCTTCTGTTGGCCGCGTGGATGACGTTGATCCCTTCCGTAGGGTTCGCGCAGGATTACCTTCAATGGGAAGATCGTACGCCGCCGCCGGGGCAGCGAGACCACCACGCGATGTCCTACGACAGTGCGCGCGGGGTCACGGTGTTGTTCGGCGGCTACGATGGTTCTTTACCTGATGAAGGCGACACGTGGGAGTGGAATGGAACGACGTGGACGCTGCGAGGCACGACCGGACCTTCGCCTCGATCCTCCCGCGCAATGGCCTACGACAGCGCTCGCGGGGTCACGGTGCTGTTCGGCGGCTACGATGGTACTTCTTATAAGGGCGACACCTGGGAGTGGGATGGAACGGTCTGGACGCTGCGGAGCCTGACCGGACCTCCGCCTCGAACCAGCCACGCGATGGCCTACGACAGCGCTCGCGGGGTCACGGTGCTTTTCGGCGGCTCCGATGGTTTCAACAAAGGCGACACGTGGGAGTGGGATGGAACGACGTGGACGCAGCGGAGCTTGACCGGGCCTTCGCCTCGGTTCTATCACGCCATGGCCTACGACAGCGCTCGCGGGGTCACCGTGCTGTTCGGCGGCAACGACGGTTCTCCCGTTAAGGGCGACACATGGGAATGGAATGGAACGACGTGGACGCAGCGGAGCTTGACCGGACCCTCGCCGCGAGACTACCACGCGATGGCCTACGACAGCGCTCGCGGGGTTACGGTCCTGTTCGGCGGCTCCGATGGTTCTCGCAAAGGCGACACATGGGAGTGGGACGGAACGACCTGGACGCAGCGCAGCACCACCGGACCTTCGCCTCGAATCTTCCACGCGATGGCCTACGACAGCGCTCGCGGGGTCACTGTGTTGTTTGGCGGCTACGCCAGTGGTTCCTACGAAGGCGACACCTGGGAGTGGGATGGATCGACGTGGACGTTGTGGATCCCTCCCGTAGGGTTGGCACAGACTTGCGTTGAATGGGAAGATCGTACGCCGCCGCTGGGGCTGCAAGCTGGTCACGCGATGGCCTTCGACAGCGCTCGCGGGGTCACGGTGCTTTTCAGCGGCTCGTCACAAAGTGACACCTGGGAGTGGAATGGAACGAAGTGGACTCGGCGGAGCACCACCGGACCTTCGTCTCGATGGGGCCACGCGATGGCCTACGACAGCGCTCGCGGGGTCACGGTGCTTTTCGGGGGCGACGATGGTTCTCTCAAAGGCGACACCTGGGAGTGGGATGGAACGACGTGGACCCTGCGGAGCACCACCGGACCTTCGCCTCGATCCTCCCACGCGATGGCCTACGATAGCGCTCGCGGGGTCACGGTGCTTTTCGGCGGCCACGATGGTTACTGGAAAGGCGATACCTGGGAGTGGAATGGAACGACGTGGACGCTGCGAAGCACGACCGGACCTTCGCCTCGATACGCTCATGCGATGGCCTACGACAGCGCTCGCGGGGTCACGGTGCTGTTTGGCGGCGGCGACTACCCTATTAAGGGCGACACCTGGGAGTGGAATGGAACGACGTGGACGCAGCGGAGCTTGACCGGACCTTCGCCGAGATATGCCGCAATGGCCTATGACAGCTCTCGCGGGGTCACGGTGCTGTTCGGTGGCTACGATTACCCATATTACAAGAGCGACACCTGGGAGTGGGATGGAACCACCTGGACGCAGCGGAGCTTGACCGGACCTTCGCGTCGATGCGGGCCCGCGATGGCCTACGACATCGCTCGCGGGGTCACCGTGCTGTTCGGCGGCTACGATGATTCTTCTCGTAAAGGCGACACATGGGAATGGGATGGAACGACGTGGACACTGCGGAGCGCAACCGGACCTTCGCCCCGAGTCGGGCCCGCGATGGCCTACGACATCGCTCGCGGGGTCACGGTGCTTTTCGGCGGCTCGGATGGTTCTTCTCGTAAGGGCGACACTTGGGAGTGGGATGGGACGACGTGGACGCAGCGGAGCTTGACCGGACCTTCGCCACGAGCGTGGCACGCGATGGCCTACGACAGCGCTCGCGGAGTCATGGTGCTGTTCGGCGGAGAGGAAGGTTCATACCCTAACTACACCTTCAAAGGCGACACGTGGGAGTGGGATGGATCGACGTGGACGCAGCGGAGCTTGACCGGACCTTCGCCTCGATCCCCCCACGCCATGGCCTACGACAGCGCTCGCGGGGTCACAGTGCTGTTCGGCGGCTGGGATTCCTCTTATTCCAAAATGGGCGACACGTGGGAATGGGATGGGACGACGTGGACGCAGCGGAGCTTGACCGGACCTTCGCCACGAGCGTGGCACGCGATGGCCTACGACAACGCTCGCCAGGTCACGGTGCTGTTCGGTGGGTCCGGTTCAAACCCTACTTACAAAGGCGACACCTGGGAGTGGGATGGATCGACGTGGACGCTGCGGAGCTTGACCGGACCTTCGCCTCGACACTGGCATGCGATAGCCTACGACAGCGCTCGCGGGGTCACGGTACTCTTCGGTGGCTACGATTCTTATTATTCCGAGTTGGGCGACACATGGGAGTGGGATGGAACGACGTGGGCGCAGCGGAAGACGACGGGACCTTCGCCTCGAGACTTTCACGCGATGGCCTACGACAGCGCTCGCGGCGTCACGGTGCTGTTCGGCGGCTCTTATCCTTATAAAGGCGACACCTGGGAATTCGCGAACCCGCCGTTCGACGACGACGGCGACTGCGATCTCGACCTGCGCGACGTTGCGGGCTTCCTGCGGTGTTTCTCGCCGGGCGTACCGCCGGAGGCGGAATGCGCACGTTTCGACCAATCGGGTGCCGAGGGCGTGGACCTCGCGGACTGGGCGAGTTTGAGGGCTGAGCTTACCGGTCCGATCCCGCCGCCGTGATCCGCTCCGTGTGCTGCATCGCGGGTTGCGTATGCCGCCGCGTCGTCCGCTGCGTCGGCCTGTCCTCATCTTTCGTAACTCGTAACTCGTAATTCGCGGAGCGTGATCGCTCCAAGGCCCTCCCCCGACCAAGCGCCCGCGAAGTTATATGGGCATGGAAAGTCATCTGCGCCCAATCCCCGCACTTCGTCGTTCCGTTGCTCCATGGTGGAGCCGGGTTCGCCTACGACGGGTGCCTTGTGCCTATTGCCTCCGTCGCTTCGGTTTCGGCGTTTCGGCGTTTCGATGTTTCCGCGTTTTCGCAGGTGCCACACAGTGGCACTCACGAAAAAAATGTACTTTCAAAACGAACCCATTTGGCAGCCCTATTGGACAAAACAAAGCAGGAGCGTCTTTTGACAGATGACCCCAGACCTATCATCATGTCTTTCTACCGAGCGCGAGCGTGGCGCGACTCGCGGACGACAAACCCCAAGCGAGACGGACATGAGCAAACGAATCGTACGCGGACCATCGGCGGTGATTGCCGAACGCTTGGCCCGTTGTAGGCGAAAAATCAAAGCCTGTGGGGCGGGCGCTTTCCTCGTCTCCAATCACGTGGACTATTTCTATCTGACCGGTTTCACCGGCGAGGAGTCGGCGGTGATGATTACGCCGCGTGAGGTACACCTCATCACCGACGGGCGCTTCACCGAGGAGATCAAGGCCGAAGTCCCCTGGGCACGGAGTTGGTTGCGCCGTGGGTTTCTCAACGACGAGATCGTCAAGGCGTGTAAGGAACTCAAGATCAAAAAACTCGCCGTCCAATCCGGCTGCCTCACCGTCGGCGACCACGCGGAACTCAAGAA